>JAILPU010000248.1 GCA_024699395.1 Lachnospiraceae bacterium
TGTTTGAAAGGATGGTAGTTTAAGATGGTTAAAACAATCCGCTTAGTGCCTGATGAAGTTGGCAGCTTCGTTGAAGTCGCAGGAAAGTGTGATTTTGATGTTGATATCTGTTACAACAGATATATTGTCGATGCTAAATCTTACCTTGGCGTTTTGGGTTTGGATTTTACCAAGAAGCTCCAGGTAAACTACGATGGATACAATCTTGAATTTGAGCAGTATCTCAATACAAGAGAGGTTGGTTAAACTAAATATTGATTTCGAAACCGGCGATTTTCGCCGGTTTTTTTCATTTTTGGGTTGTAATCCGGTTAATCTCGCGAAGCGTGCCAAATGATTGTACAGAAAAACGCCTTACAGTTTCATGTGTAATAAAAAAGCGACCCTATGGATGTGTACATGAGTGTAATGAAAATGTTGAATAATTAGGTCGCACCGGATGTTGGAATGCCTCATGGGGCATTTTTTTTGCATTTATTTAATTTAGAAATATGTCAAAACACGGGGTTAAGTGTAATGAAGGGGTTTAGGTATTATGGTTGGGGTATTTCATATGGTAATCGCGTAATGATCAATATCTGGCGGAAAAGCAAGGCTTGTGAATTCAATAACATGCGGTACGAATCTTTAGATTACTGTATTATCAGGCTTTTACCAAATTTGGGCACAAGATAGTAAACTTGTGTCAGAGGCTGCATAGCTGATACCAGACTGATGAAAGAGGTAGGATGGCTGAGAATATATTGCTGGCAGATGCGAATGACTAATAACAGTCCGCCGGCATGGGCAGGATGGCCGATAACAGATCGCTGGCAGGGACAGGAAAACCGGTAATAGAGCGACGGGAGAGATGGGATAACTGATAACAGATGACGGCAGGGACGGGATAGCTGATATTAGACTGCTGGCGGCTGGCAGATGGTTGATAATAGGAAAGCGGTAGAGGCAGTGAGAGGAAGAATCGATACCGGAGCCGGCAAATGGGATGAGGAATTAAGTAAAAACGGGGGAAATGTACTGAAAAAGTGAAGATAATGCGAGGATAACCCATGTGTAACATGTGTTATCGATGAGCGAAGATAATTGCGAAGAGGAACGTCGAAGCTACGCCGAAGAGCTGAAGAATATGGACAGGATGGAGAGCTGTTGTAATAAGAAAAGCTCTGTAGAACCCGAATATGAGCTATGATGGAGAGCTATGGGAGGGCGAAAAGTTCCCAAGATTCCGGATGACGGTCACGTTGAAGAACAGGGGACGAATCGTAATGGGATATTTGAGATAATAGAAACAGGATCGAAGGAGATGAGAGGGGACCGGGTTCCGGAATGAGGTGCCCGGATTCATTTTGCAAAAACAAAGCGGTCAATTTTAGCAGAGGTTGATTAAAAAAAACGACACGGACATTATATTTCGTGTCGGTTTTTTGCGTTTTTGTTGAATTTTCAAGGAAAACTTGGAAAATTGATACAATATGACGGTAACATCATATTTATAAATTTAATAAAAATGGAAATAATGTCAGCATAAGATAAAATAACGAAGCTACATTAAATAACGCATGTAACAATACTGTAAAAACAAGGGGATTCTTGATTGGTAAGTAAGTAGAAGAAACAACACAGGTGTAGAAAAACACAAGAATAGGTGTCATTTGAAGTTGAGCCTTCGAATATGTCGACTCCCGTTGGAGAATAATTTTACAAACCGCCGCTCCAAGATACGCATTAAGCAATCCAAACCAATTGACGAATAAACCCGGTAACCCCTTATTTTACAAAGAATGCAACAAAAACTTCTTTTGAAATCCCATTAGTGGTAAAATGACAATAATAAAGGCAGAGATTATGACATTAGTGAAACATGTGGAAAACTCTGTGGATTTTGTGGATTTCAATGTCGTTTTATGACGTAAAATTCATTTATGACAGAAAGTTTGAGAATCATTTTTCTTGCATAACCCCTTTAAAGCCTGTTAAATCAAGGGTTTTTGGTTTTCCACATTCTGATGTGCGTAATTGAGTTCAATACCCGAAAGGTCAATTTGGAGGAAAATGTATGTGGGCATATGAAAGTGTATTCTATCAAATCTATCCTTTGGGCTTTTTAAACGCCCCCAGAGAAAATTTTGGGGAAGCCAAAGATGCATTAAATATCAAGTGTATTTGCGACTGGATTCCCCATTTTAAGAAGCTGGGAATCAATGCTATTTATTTTTCACCTCTTTTCGAATCCGATACTCACGGATATAACACAAGAGATTACAGACTTATAGATAAAAGACTGGGGACAAATGAGGATTTTAAGCTTCTTAGTGAAAAGCTCCATGAAAACGGTATAAGGGTTGTGCTGGATGGGGTATTTAACCATGTGGGGCGCGGATTCTTCGGCTTTAAGGATGTTCAGGAGAGGAAATGGGATTCCCCCTACAAAGATTGGTTTGCAAGAATAGATTTTAACGGTAATTCCAATTACAATGACGGTTTTTGGTATGAGGGATGGGAAGGCAATTACGATCTGGTTAAACTAAACCTGTATAATCCGGAAGTGAGACAGTATCTTTTGGACAGCGTAACCTATTGGATAAAGGAGTTCGGGATAGACGGCTTAAGACTTGATGTGGCATATTGTTTGAGTGATGAATTTATGTATCTTTTAAGGGATCATGCCCGGAGTCTTAAGGAGGATTTCTTCCTTGTGGGAGAGGCGATACACGGAGATTACAACCGTTTTTTAAACAACGATATGCTTAACAGCGTGACCAATTACGAGTGCTATAAAGGACTGTACAGCTCATTTAACTCCATGAACATGTTTGAGATAGTACATTCCTTGTTAAGGCAATTCGGTCCTGAGAACTGGACACTGTACAAGGGCAGGCATTTAATGTGTTTTGCCGATAATCATGATGTTTCCAGGATTGCTTCCACATTAAATAACCAATGTCATTTAAAGCCACTGTACGGCTTACTCTTTACAATGCCGGGAATTCCATGTATTTACTACGGAAGCGAGTGGGGCGCTAAAGGCAACAAGAGTGAGGGGGATTGGAGTCTTAGACCTTGTTTTAAAGAACCTGAATGGAATGAGCTTACGGATTTTATCGTTGCACTGGCTGAAATAAAGAAATACTCCCACGCTCTTAATTACGGAGATTTTAAATCCAAGCATCTTGCCAACAACTCCTGTGTATTTGAAAGAAGGAGTGACAAGGAATGCATAACAGTTGCTATCAATGCCTCGGATTCGTATGTTAACTGCTATGTGGGTATTGGACAGGGCACTGAACTTATCGCTAACGAAAGTACTCAGGAACTGGACAGAGCGGACATTGAACCCTACAGTGTCAAAATATGGAGGACCACGGTATAAACCGCAGTATCATGGTGTAAATCGAAATATCACGGTGTAAATCGCAGTATCATGGTGTAAAACGGAATATCATGCCATATATCGCAGTATCATGTTACAAATCAACAATACGTTATTAATTGCATCAGCATTGTATTAACGGTTAGATTAATATAAATCCTGATTCCAACAGTAATAAAACCTAACCGGCATATTAAAAAAACAGGAGTCTTTCAGTTTAAGATATCCCGTATTTTTGGGCTTAAAACTTGACAAATTCCTGTTTTTTTTATATGTTTTTCTATGTGCATATATATATAAGAAAGGAAAAAGAAATGAAAAAGGAAATGGCCAAGACCTACGATCCCAAAGGGATTGAGGACAGAATATACGAAAACTGGATTAACAAAAAGTATTTCCACGCCGAAGTGGATCATTCCAAAACTCCTTTTACCATAGTGATTCCCCCTCCGAATATCACAGGACAGCTTCACATGGGACATGCATTGGATAATACAATGCAGGATATTATTATCCGTTTCAAGAGGATGCAGGGCTTCAATGCTCTTTGGCAGCCCGGAACAGACCATGCTTCCATCGCTACAGAGGTTAAGATTATTGAGACTCTTAAGAAGCAGGGTATTGAAAAGAGAGATTTGGGACGTGAAAAATTCCTTGAGCGCGCCTGGGAGTGGAAAAAGGAATACGGCGGACGTATCGTATCCCAGCTTAAGAAGATGGGTTCTTCCTGTGACTGGGACAGAGAGCGTTTCACCATGGATGAGGGCTGTAACAAGGCTGTCACCGAGGTATTCTGCAAGATGCACGAGAAAGGATATATCTACAAAGGCGCAAGGATAATCAACTGGTGCCCCGTTTGTAATACATCCATTTCCGATGCCGAGGTTGAGTACGAGGAGCAGGCAGGTCATTTCTGGCATATAAAATATCCCGTTATCGAGGACGACGGCAGTGTTTCCAAGACTGAGTTTTTGACATTTGCCACAACACGTCCCGAGACAATGTTGGGCGATACCGCAGTGGCAGTTCATCCCGACGATCCCAGATATACCCATCTCCATGGTAAAAAGGTGATGCTTCCCCTTGTTAACAGGGTTATCCCCATCGTAACGGATACATACGTTGATATGGAATTCGGTACCGGTGTTGTTAAAATCACACCTGCCCACGACCCTAACGACTTTGAGGTTGGAAAGCGTCACGATCTTCCCGTTATCAATATTATGAATGATAATGCCACTATCAATAAAAACGGTGGCGAGTATGAGGGAATGGATCGCTATGAGGCGAGAAAAGCCATTGTAAAGGCTCTTGATGAGCAGGGACTTTTGGTTAAGATAGAAGATTATTCCCACAATGTAGGTACTCACGACAGATGTAAGACCACAATCGAGCCCCTTGTAAAGGAGCAGTGGTTTGTAAAGATGGACGAGCTTATTAAGCCCGCTGTCAAAGCTGTTCAGGATGGTGAGATCAAGCTTATCCCCGAGAGAATGAGTAAGACCTACTTTAACTGGACCGATAATATAAGAGACTGGTGTATAAGCAGACAGCTTTGGTGGGGACACAGAATTCCCGCATATTACTGTGACGACTGTAATGAGACTGTTGTTGCCAAGGAGGCACCCACGGTATGCCCCAAGTGCGGAGGTACTCATTTTACACAGGATCCCGACACACTTGATACCTGGTTTTCATCGGCACTCTGGCCCTTTGAAACTTTGGGATGGCCCGAGAATACCGAGGAACTAAAATATTTCTATCCCACAGACGTGCTTGTAACAGGATACGATATCATCTTCTTCTGGGTAATCCGAATGATCTTCTCCGGATACGAGCATATGAAGGAGAAGCCCTTCAAGACAGTGTTGTTCCACGGTCTTGTAAGAGATTCCCAGGGACGCAAGATGTCCAAATCCCTTGGAAACGGTATCGATCCTCTTGAGATTATCGATAAGTACGGCGCCGATGCTTTGAGACTTACTCTTATAACAGGAAATGCTCCCGGAAACGACATGCGTTTCTACTATGAGAGAGTTGAAAACAGCAGGAATTTTGCAAATAAGGTATGGAACGCATCAAGATTTATCATGATGAATCTCGATCAGTTCATGGAAAATACCGGCAAAACTCCCGTTAAGCCGGGGACTGATAAGTTGGAACCAGCTGACAAGTGGATTCTTTCAAAACTCAATACCCTTGTTAAGGATGCCACCCAGAATATGGAAAGCTTTGAACTGGGTATTGCCGTTCAGAAGGTTTATTCCTTCCTTTGGGATGAGTTCTGTGACTGGTATATTGAGATGGTAAAGCCCCGTCTTTACAATACCAACGATACCGATAGCCAGAACAGTGCTCTTTGGACCTTAAAATATGTGCTTATCAATGCACTTAAGCTTCTTCATCCCTACATGCCTTTCATTACTGAGGAAATCTTCACAACTCTTCAGGATGAAGAGGAGTCCATTATGATAAGCTCATGGCCCGAGTACACCAAGGAACTGGAATTTGCAAGGGACGAGAAGGCTATAGAGACCATTAAGGAAGCCGTAAGAGGCATCAGAAACATCAGAACGGATATGAATGTGGCTCCTTCAAGAAAAGCCCTTGTATACGTTGTATCTGAGTCTGAGGATATAAGAAATATCTTTACCGAGTCTGATACCTTCTTTGCTACACTGGCATATGCAAGTGAAGTTAAGGTATGCGCCGATAAGGAGGGCATAGATCCCGATGCTGTTTCAGTTGTTATTCCCGGTTGTACAATGTACATGCCTTTTGCCGATCTTGTGGATATAAGCGCCGAGATTGAGCGTTTAAAGAAAGAAGAGAAGAGACTTGAGGGCGAGCTTCAGAGAGTTAACGGAATGCTTTCCAATGAGCGTTTCATGTCAAAGGCTCCCGAAAATAAGATCAAAGAAGAGCGTGAAAAGCTGGAAAAATACAATACCATGATGGAACAGGTTAAAGAGAGATTAAAACAGCTTGATAAATAAAAAATAATCATAGAACGAAAAAGCCCTCGGCAATTAAATGCCGGGGGTTTTTCGTTATACAGTGCGCCTAGCGGCGCACGTTTCTAACGG
>JAILPU010000031.1 GCA_024699395.1 Lachnospiraceae bacterium
TTCAGTTCCGGTATGTAAAGTACATCCACCTGCTCCCTGGCATTTCCTGCCTCGGGGGCACTGGGGTCAATGCTGTATGTTACTTCAAAACTGCCAATAATGTGAAGGCATATTTGGGAAGATTTGAAGTAACATACAGCATTGACCCCAGTGCCCCCGAGGCAGGAAATGCCAGGGAGCAGGTGGATGTACTTTACATACCGGAACTGAATTACGGTGCATTGTTTACCTCTATATGTAATGAGAAAAATGAATTCCCTTACGATATCAGAGAAATCACTTCCACAGTTGTGGTTAATGTACCTGAGACCGAGCAATAGTTGGAAAATGTCACCGGAAACGGAGAAAATATGGAATTTGAGAAGGTTATAGAGAAAGTAAGAAAACTTGCACAAGAAGCAGATGTCTCGAACACTGATTTCCTTGCGGTTCAGGTTAATCTTAAGGATTGCAACCCTGGAACCTTTTACGTGGAGATTAAAAACCATAAGATGTCTGTGGAACCCTATGAGTATATAGACAGGAATTGCGCTATAACCATAAAATCGGATGATTTTGTAAATCTTCTTGATAAAAAACTGGATCCGGTATTGGCCTTTACTTTGGGGAAGTTAAAAGTGGAGGGCGATGTTTCAAAGGCATTGGAGTTTGCAAAGCTCAAAAAGAAAAAATGATAATTATATGAGGGAAATATCAAAATGAAAAAAGTAATTGGATTTTTGCTTGCTTTGGTGGCGGTTTTTTGGCTTGGAACATGTAATGTCCTGGCATCTGCCGCTGATGAGGCAATGGACAGCATTTCTTTAAATGAAATAAGAGGACTCAGATTATCTGATTCTGTGGGAGATGAGGAAGATAATCCCTATAAATATCTTCTGTTTAAACCCGAGGAAACAGGATGGTATGCTTTTTACTCTTTGAGTGATTATGAAGATACCTGTGGGGAATTAAGATATTTTGCGTCGGATAACGGAGGTGCCGGAGAAGATGCTTTGATATGTCAAAATGATGACGGCGTGTATCGCAGTGAGATTGATAAGATCAATGATTTCTGGGTTTACGGAAAGCTTGAAGCCGGGAAAATATATCGTGTCGGGGCAAAATTTTACCAAAAGACAGAGGGAGTTCTTCCTGTTTGCGTAAAGAAGCTTAATTGCAGCGAAGTGGAATATGACAGTTCAGAGAATTCGGACCTTGAGGTGAATCTTAAACCCTTTGAGTGCATGGTGATTCATTTGAAGGGCGATGAGGGAGATTATGCGATAGATGGTTTAAGAACCAATCTTATGGCTGATTTTTCCACCAAAGATGGTGATGATTATAAAATTTGCAATTATGAAACCGATAGACTGAGATCGTGTTTTATTGGTATTGATCCCGAAGAGACCACCATTAACCTTCGCCCATATGATATTTCCAAAGATGCTTACGGAACTGTCAGGATATGTTCAAAGAAGACTAAGAAAGTTGAAGTTTCTTTGAATGAAACGGTTACATATGAGTTTGAAGATCCTTTCGAGGTTCTTCAATTGGACTGCACCGGTGAAAAAGGAATCTGGTATGCAGAGTATTCTGTTTTGGATGATAACGGCAGAATGCTTCAGACTTTGTGGGACGATTATCTTTTCACAAATTTGAAGGGAGACGGTGCCCTTAAGGGTGTGGAATGCGATGGTCATATGACCGTTTCCTTTGAAGCTTTGGAGGCACCTTTATCGGTAAAACTTGTACTTAAAAATGCTGTCACAGAGGATGATCCCATCACGGGATTTGTGAAAAGACTTTACCTTCTTTGCCTTGATAGAGAGGCTGATGAAGGCGGACTGGCATTTTGGAAAGAAAAGCTTTTAAGCAAGGAATATACCGGGGCATATGCGGGAGCACATTTCTTCTTAAGTGATGAATTTACATCCCATAATTATTCCGATGAGGATTATCTTGAACATCTTTACAATGTAATGATGGGAAGAGAGTCCGATGAAGGCGGAAAGCAGTTTTGGGGAGATCTCTTAAAGAGCGGTGTGGGAAGACAGTATGTGCTTCAGGGCTTTATAGTTTCTCCCGAGTTTGGAAGAATCTGTGAAGATTACGGTATTGAGAGAGGAGTTTATACTCCTTCGGAGGGAAGCAGTAAGAGTGTTAAACTTTCACAGTTTGTGGGAAGACTTTACAACTGCACCATGAAGAGAAGTTTTGACATAGACGGTATCAATTTCTGGTGCGAGCAGCTTTATTCCGGAAAACATACTGTTACATCCATGTGTGCTTTCTTCTATCTGAGCGATGAATTTAAGAGTTTTAACACAGACGACCTTGAGTATCTCAATCGCTTGTACGCAACCTTCTTTGGAAGAACGCAGTCGGAGGATCCTTCAGGCTTTGCCTTCTGGCTGGATGCACTTAAAAACGATTCTCATTGGACCAGGGAAAATGTTCTGTATTTCTTTATAAACAGCCCTGAATTCAGTAATATAAAAGCACAGTTTGGCTTATAATGTGATAAGATTTAATTGCAGTTTTGCTTAAAATGTGATAAAAAAACGTCCGGATTTTGCTCCGGACGTTTTTGCAATATTTGGGATTGCTTATTTTCTTCTTCCAAGGATTCTTAAAAGTTTTAAGAAGATATTGATAAAGTCAAGATAAAGCTGGAAAGCACCCATAAGGGCAAGGCAGTTTTCCGACTGGGTGGTGGAATACTGAGCTGATGCTTTTATTTTTTGTGTATCATATGCGGTCAATCCTACGAAAATAACGATTGCAACTATTGATACAAGCATGTCTACCATGGGATTTCCCAGGAACAAATTAACAAGACTTGCTATTATAACACCGATAAGACCCATCATAAACAGGGAGCCTAAGCTCGTGAGATCCTTCTTGGTAACCAAACCGATTACTGCCATTATGGCAAACACGGAAGCGGTTATAAAGAAGGTAGTGGCTATACTTCCTGCGGTGTAGGCCATAAATATAATCGAAAAGGTTATTCCTGTCAGAATCGAGTATACCGTGTATAGGATTCCGGCCAGTATGGCGTTGTTTTTTCTGATTGCGGCATTTGAAATAAATACAATGGCGAGTTCTGCTATTATGACGGCAAAGAAACCGCCTCCGCTTACTAGGGTGTAGGCTGTCATGGGGGTGATTGCCATTGCCGAAACAGCGGTAATTATAAGTGCGGCCACCATGAAGAGGAATGATTTAGCCACAACTCTTTCGGTGACTATGGTCATGAGACCCTGCATTCCGGTGGGACCGACGTTATTGTATCCTCCATAAAAGTCATTTTGAGCGGCACCGTCATTGCCGAAGGGACCGAAGCCGTAGCCCTGGGCATTGCCGTAATCATTGTAACCGGCATTTTGATTATTGTAGTTACCGTAACCGGCATTTTGGTTGTTGTAATTAGCATATCCGTAATTGCCACTGTTGTAATTGGCGTATCCGGAATTACCACTGTCGAAATTGCTGTAACCGTTATTCCGGTTACCGTAGCTACCGTAACCTGAGTTCTGGTTGTTGTAGTTATCGTAGCCTGCGTTGTTGTTGAAATTGCTGTAACCGTTATTTTGGTTGTTGTAGTTACCGTAGCCTGCGTTTTGGTTAAAGTTGCTGTAACCGTTATTTTGGTTGTTGTAGTTACCGTAGCCTGCGTTGTTGTTGAAATTGCTGTAACCGTTATTCTGGTTGTTGTAGCCACCGTAACCGGTGTTTTGGTTATTGTAATTGTTTGTTCCTGTATAATCAGCCATATAAACAAACCTCCTTTAGGAGATATATTATCATATATTGCGAAGGTTTTATATATTTTAAATCATTAAAATTCTTTAAAATATGAGAGCATTCAATCGTCGAGAGAAGATAAACGCCAAAAACAGTGGGTGTCACCGGAAAAAGAAAATCATAGAAACAGCCAATCAGGAGCTTGTCAATAAAGAGAAATAAGATACGAAGCCCGGGGCGCAACTTGATTTTTCCATGGTGCGGTGATATGATTTTAAACGGATTGACCATATAAAAAAATAAACCATATATAAGTTGTAAACATACGTAGTTTCTATGTTGGTATGTTTGGAAAGGAAGAAATTGTGAAACAGGGATTTGGTGAGATTTTAGCAAAAGTAAAAGAGTTTGATATGAAAACGGTTGCTGTCAGCGTGGCACAGGACGAGGAAGTCCTTAAGGCTGTTAAAGGCGCTAAAGAGAACGGCATAGCTAACTCCATTCTGGTGGGAGATGAGAAGAAAATCAGAGAGATTGCCGATTCCATCGGAATGAATCTTGATGACTACCGCATTGTAGATGAACCTGATATGATTGCGGCATCTTTGAAGGCTGTTAAGCTTGCTCATGACGGCGAGGCCGATATGTATATGAAAGGTCTTATTGATTCCAAAAATTATCTGAAGAGTATTTTGGATAAGGAAGTTGGTCTCAGAACAGGCGGACCTCTTTCACATGTATGTGTTTTTGAAATACCCGGAATAGACAGGCTTTTGTTCCTTACAGATGTTGCTTTTATGCCCTATCCCACATTGGAGGATAAGGTGAGCATTATTAAAAATACAATTCCCGTATGTAATGCCTGCGGAATATACAATCCCAAGGTTGCGCCTCTTGCTGCCGTTGAGGTTGTTAATACAAAGATGCCTGTAACGGTTGAAGCCGGAGAACTTGTGAGAATGAACGAAGAGGGTATTATAACCGATTGTATCGTGGACGGTCCTCTTTCACTCGATCTTGCTATCGATCCCGAGGCTGCAAAGCATAAGGGAGCAACCGACCGTAAGATTCAGGGAGACGCCGATGTGCTTCTTTTTCCCGATATTCATGCCGGAAATCTTGTATATAAAGCAATTGTTCACATGGTTAAGGTTAAAAACGGATGCATCCTTACAGGTACCAAGGTTCCTTGCATTCTTACAAGCCGTTCCGACACTTATGAGACAAAGATGAATTCCATAGCCCTTGCAGCTGTTGTTTCCGAACAGCTTAGAAAAAACAAGTAAAGCATACAGCTGTTTTGAGGTAAAGCGTGACCTGACGGGTTTCATTAAGGTTGGAAGATTTTCCCGGGAAGCTCAGGAAAAATAAGTAATGCATACAGTGGTTTAGAGGTAAAGTGTGACCTGACGGGTTTCATTAAAGCTGAAAGATATTTGCGAGGTATATGCAAAATAAAGCTTCGGAGAAAATTGAAAGCCGGCACGTTGGATTAAAGATGAAATTCGTTGAATATTAGCACAAGATAATAAAAAATATAAAAATCAGTTTGAAAAGAGGAGGAACTATGTCTGTAAAAAGTTTGATAATCAATCCCGGATCCACATCAACAAAGATTGGCGTTTTTGAGGATGAAACACTTTTGTTTGAAGAGACCCTCCGTCATTCCACAGAGGAGATTTCTCAGTTTGCCACAATAGTGGATCAGAAGGATTTCAGAAAGAACATTATAATCGATCTTTTGAACAGAAAGAACTTTGACATGAAATCACTTAATGTGATTGTGGGAAGAGGCGGCCTTCTTAAACCTATTCCCGGAGGAACTTATCCTGTAACCGATGAGCTTTTAGAGGATCTCAAAAAGGGAGTTCAGGGTCAGCATGCATCCAATCTCGGTGGAATACTTGCGAGAGAGATTGGTGATGAACTGGGTGTTCCTTCTTACATAGTGGATCCCGTTGTTGTAGATGAGCTTGCGGATGTGGCACGTTATTCAGGTGTTCCCGAACTTCCCAGAATCAGTATTTTCCATGCACTCAATCAAAAGGCTGTTGCCAAGAGGTATGCCAAGGAATGCGGTAAGCCTTATGAGTCTTTGAGGCTTATTGTGGTTCACATGGGCGGAGGAGTATCAGTAGGTGCTCATGAGAACGGAAGAATAATTGACGTATTCAATGCCCTTGACGGAGACGGAGCATTTTCTCCCGAGAGAGCCGGTGGCGTTCCCAGCGGCGGATTAATCAAAATGTGCTTCTCAGGCAAATATACTGAGAAGGAAGTATATAAGAAAATCTGCGGAAACGGTGGATTTAATGCTTATCTTGGCACCAATGACATGCGTGAGGTTACAAAGCGTGCCAATGAAGGTGACGAGAAGGCTGCAATGGCTAAGGAGGCGTTCCTTTATCAGGTTGCCAAGGATATTGGTTCAATGGCATGTGTTCTTAAGGGAAAGGTTGACAGAATCATTGTTACCGGAGGAATTGCCTACGGTGCTGAAGTGATTGAGAGCCTTAAGAATTATGCTGAGTGGATTGCGCCCTTTACGGTTTATCCCGGTGAAGATGAGCTCCTTGCTCTTGCACAGGGCGGTCTCCGTGTAATGAATCATGAAGAAGAACCCATGAAGTATTAACTTTAAATAAGTACAATATTTAAATTTATGTATAGTTTTAAATATGGTTATTCATAAATAAGCAAGGGTAATCATAAATAAACAAGGATAATCACAAATATATAGAGATATTCAGACTTGGAAAGGCTGCGCGAAAGCGCAGCCTTTTTGATGTGGACGCCAATCGGATGCTGCGGGTCGCCTATATGGCTACAAACCGGGACGCCACCTCGGGATGTACCCTGAAATACCTGCCGGGACATACCTAAGTTATATAACACCATATATTTTATTGCTGATTTTTGATAATTACTAAATATCGTTTATCAAACAGGCATGTTGTAACATGTGCTTTTCTATAAACCATAAGGTGCAAAAATGCGTAATCGAGTGTTATTTTGACCGGATCATTCTATGGAATTGGAGTCATTAAAGACAGTAACGTCATAATGAGTGATTTTAATCCGATTTTACAGGCAAAATACAGTTGTAACCATGTGTCATATGACATGTGTGTTGACATGGAACACTTTGGTCTAAGGGATAAAAATCACGCCTGTGACGAAAGGAAAGTAGTCCGGTGTGATCGAAGAAGAAAACATAAAAACGAAAAAACATTCAGAAACGACCTTTATTTAATTAGCCCCAAAACAATCACAGAATCGGCACGAAATATAATAACAACAATTATTTTATAAACGTAATATGACGGTCGGATTTGTTCACAAATAACATAACATGTGCTACTTTAAAACAATTTGCCGGGAAAGATGCACCCTGTTTTACTTTTAGAGGGTTATATATTCTGTGGGATGAATTAATAATGTGAGAGGAAGCCTCTGGGAGCAATCCGACGAGAGGAAGCCTCTGGGAGCAATCCGACGAGAGCAAGCCTCTGGGAGCAATCCGGTGGGAGAAAACTGATGAGAGCAAGTAATTAACAAATTGTTTATATCTTTTGGAGGGTTATTTGGTTGAATCTTTATACATTATCTGATAAAATATTTTCTAGTGTCTGTTGTAAAAACGGGCATTGAAGTAGCGGCCTTTTCGGACCGTTTGACCAGCAAAGGAAAAGAAAATGAGTAATTTGATTGAAAAGATTTTCGGAACCCACAGTGAAAGGGAACTTAAAAGAATCTACCCTATTGTGGACAAGATCGAATCATTAAGAACTGATATGCAGGCTTTGAGCGATGAACAGCTTAAGGGAAAGACGGAGGAGTTTAAGAATCGTCTTTCACAAGGGGAGACATTGGATGATATTCTTCCCGAGGCATATGCTGTTGTGAGAGAGGCAGCCAAGAGAGTACTTAATATGGAGCATTTCAGGGTTCAGCTTATAGGTGGAATTGTTCTTCACCAGGGACGAATTGCCGAGATGAGAACCGGTGAAGGTAAAACCCTCGTATCAACACTGCCGGCATATCTTAATGCTCTTACAGGTAAGGGTGTGCAGGTTGTAACCGTTAACGATTATCTTGCAAAGCGTGACCGTGACTGGATGGGCCAGGTTCATGAATTTTTGGGTCTTACTGTGGGCGTGGTACTTAACAGCATGTCTCAAAAGGAAAGACAGGACGCATACAATTGCGATATAACCTATGTTACAAACAATGAGCTGGGATTTGATTATCTTCGTGATAATATGGCTATCTACAAGGAACAGCTTGTTTTAAGAGATCTTAACTACTGTATCATCGACGAGGTGGACTCGGTTCTTATCGATGAGGCGAGAACCCCTCTTATTATTTCAGGTCAGAGCGGTAAATCCACTGCCCTTTACGAGGCTTGTGATATCCTTGCCAAGAGAATGGTCAGAGGTGAGGACGTGGGCGAGCTTTCCAAGATGGATGCCATCATGGGAATCGAGCAGAAGGAGACAGGAGATTTCATAGTTAATGAGAAGGATAAGACTATTAACCTTACGGCCCAGGGCGTTGGCAAGGTTGAGCAGTTTTTCCATATATCAAACTTTGCAGATGCGGAAAACCTTGAAATCCAGCACAATATTATCCTCGCGTTGAGAGCTCATAACCTTATGGCAAGAGACAAGGATTATGTGGTAAAGGATGATGAGGTTCTTATAGTAGACGAGTTTACCGGAAGAATCATGCCCGGTCGTCGTTATTCCGACGGACTTCATCAGGCTATCGAGGCAAAGGAGAAGGTTAAGGTTAAAAAGGAAAGTAAGACCCTTGCCACCATCACCTTCCAGAATTTCTTCAACTTGTACAGCAAAAAGTGCGGTATGACAGGTACAGCTCTCACAGAGGAAAACGAGTTCAGAGAAATCTACGGCATGGACGTTGTATCCATTCCTACCAACCTCCCCATAGCGAGAAAAGATCTTAACGATGCTGTTTACCTTACCAAAAAGGAAAAGCTTGATGCCATCGTTAATGCGGTTGTGGAAGCACATGCCACAGGTCAGCCCATTCTGGTGGGTACCATTACAATCGAGGCCAGTGAGGAGCTGAGTAAGCGACTTTCCAAACACGGAATTCAGCATAAAGTACTTAATGCGAAGTTCCATGAGATGGAGGCTGAGATTGTTGCCGAGGCCGGTGTGCACGGAGCAGTTACCATTGCTACCAACATGGCAGGTCGTGGTACCGATATTAAGCTTGATGATGAGGCAAGAAAGGCCGGAGGTCTTAAGATAATAGGTACGGAGCGTCACGAGTCAAGACGTATTGACAATCAGTTGAGAGGTCGTGCCGGACGTCAGGGAGATCCCGGTGAGTCCAAGTTCTATATTTCACTTGAAGACGATCTCATGAGACTCTTCGGTTCCGAAAGCTTCCGTAACCTTATGGGCAAGATGGGTCTTCCCGAGGGACAGGAACTTGAGCATCCCATGCTTACCAAGAACATTGAAAAAGCACAGAAGAAGATCGAGGCCAACAACTTCGGTATCAGAAAGAATCTTCTTGAGTATGACCGTGTCAAGAGTGAGCAGCGTGAAATCATTTATGAGGAGCGCCGTCGCGTACTTAATGGTGAGAGCATGAGAGACTTCATATATAAGATGATCGTGGACATCACAGAGAGTACTGTAGATATGTGCATCAGCGATGACACCTCATCGGATGAGTGGGATCTTACGGAACTTAACGATATTCTTCTTCCCATTATCCCTTTGGAGCCTATTACTAAAGAGAGAATTGAAAAGGTTACCAAGAAGAGTACCTTAAAGCAGATGCTTAAGGAAGAGGCCGTTAAGCTTTATGAAAATAAGGAAGCCGAGTTCCCTGAGCCTGAGATGATAAGAGAGATAGAGCGTGTGGTTCTTCTCAAGGTTATCGACAGAAAGTGGATGGCTCATATCGATGATATGGACCGCTTAAAGCAGGGTATCGGACTCCAGGCATACGGTCAGAGAGATCCCGTTGTGGAATACAAGATGGCCGGATATGACATGTTCGATGAAATGTCACAGAATATCAGAAAAGAGACAGTTACAACTCTTTACAGAGTAAGACTTGAGCAGAAGATAGAGAGAGAACAGCAGGCTAAGATTACAGGTACCAACAAGGATGACTCCGTTGCAAGGGCACCCAAAGTGCGCGCACAGGAGAAGGTTTATCCCAACGATCCCTGCCCCTGCGGTTCAGGCAAGAAATACAAGCAGTGCTGTGGCAAAAAATAAGCAGCAAACCACTATTATATGAAAGAAGGTGACGTTTGTGGTTGAACTTGATCAGATGAAGGTCGAATTGCTCAGTTATGAGACACCATTAGCGGAAGTGAGGGATTCACTTTGACCTCGCGGGCAAAGAGAATCGTATAGAGGAATTAACAAGGCAGATGGAGGAGCCGGGCTTCTGGGACGATCCCGACAAATCCAACAGCCAAATGAAAGAATTAAAGAATCTTAAGGATACTGTGGAGGAGATTAACTCCCTTGGACGCCAGTATGACGATATTCTGGAGCTTATCGAGATGGGATATGAGGATGAAGATCCCGAGATGGCTTCTGAAATCAGAGAAGAGCTGGAAAGCTTTAAAACAGTATTTGAAAACCTGAGAATAGGAACTCTTTTATCAGGTGAATATGATAAGAACAATGCAATCCTTAAGCTGAATGCGGGAGCAGGCGGAACCGAAAGCTGTGATTGGTGCTCAATGCTTTACCGTATGTACACAAGATGGGCTGAGAAAAAAGGCTTTGATATCGAGGTTTTGGATTTCCTTGACGGTGATGAAGCCGGAATTAAGAGTGTTACCTTCCAGATTAACGGAATAAACGCTTTCGGACTTCTTAAATCGGAAAAGGGCGTCCACAGACTTGTAAGAATATCTCCCTTTAATGCCCAGAATAAAAGGCAGACGTCGTTTGTATCCCTTGATGTTATGCCTGATATTGAGGAAGATCTTGACGTAGAAATTGATGAGAAGGATTTAAGAATTGATACCTACCGCTCCAGCGGTGCCGGCGGACAGCATATCAACAAGACCTCATCGGCTATAAGAATCACTCATATTCCCACAGGAACAGTGGTTCAGTGCCAGAATGAGAGAAGCCAGTTCCAAAATAAGGATAAGGCAATGCAGATGCTGAAGGCAAAGCTCTATCTGTTAAAGAAAGAGGCAAATGTTGAAAAACTGTCGGATATCAGAGGTGAGATAAAGGATATTGCCTGGGGCAATCAGATAAGATCCTATTTCCTTCAGCCTTACACTTTGGTGAAGGATTTGAGGACGCAGGTGGAAACCTCCAATGCACAGGCTGTGCTTGACGGGGAAATAGACCTGTTTATAAACGGGTATCTCAAATGGCTCAATACCTCGAAGGATGCGTAAGATTAATTAAAGATTTGCGAAGAATCGGGCATTTCTTTCAAAGAACCGGGATTCACAAGATCCAGATAAAAGATGGTGCGTGTCATGTAGAAATAGGGTACCACAAAGAGGAAACCCACAAAAAAACATAATACACTTAGAACCGAAAGGGGAATGAAGGACGCGAAGGTTTTGATAAAGCGGATTTTATTCCCCTTCATTATTTTCAGGCTGTGTCCGAACAGATCTTTAATGGAATAATCCGGGAAATCCAGAGCAAGATAAAAAATTTGTCCGAAGAACAAAAAATAAATAAGATAAAGAGCAATACATCCCGAAAGCACAAGGGCGTTTTCCAATACCATTGCTATATAGGATGTGGGGGTAATAAAGAGACCGCAGAAGAAATAAGGAAGCATGCAGAGTGTCAGCACAATGGCATTTATCACTGCTATGTCGGGACTTGAAAGCTTGCCTTTGTTAAGAATCTCCTGCAAAATCTCGGGATTGTAGGCTTTTTCAGGGGAATTAAGTGCAGTAAAAATATAACCCAGTATCATATGAGGTGAAAAGATTCCGTACAAAAGGAAGATAAGTGCAAATTTAACTGCGGGAATATTCATTTTAAACATATTTCCCACAAGACCGATTACAAAGGATACTATAAGGGCAAGCACAAGGAAGATTGCCAGTGTGGAAATATTCATAAAGTAAGTTCCCTTAAGTTTGTCTTTGGCCATGTCCTTTATTTCAGAGATAGTAAGATGCTGTTCCATTTTTGGAGCTCCTTATAAAATAATAGGTGTAATCAGTAAAAAGTGATGCGTAAATAGAATTTAATCAGGATTTAATCAAAGCTTGTCATTGGTTTCAAGGGATACTCCCCAGAAATCTTCAAAAGATATTCCCAAAGTGTTCTTGTATAGGGATTCTACCTGTTCCTTGAATTTGGGATCTTTTTTCATGGTATTAAGATTGACGGAGAAGCTTTTTACAGTCATGCCGACGCCGATGATGATGGAAATCACCGAAACAACAAAAGAAACCTTTGCTTTCACCGGAGTGGGAGAATTTTTCCTGAAGCACAATATCCCAAGGATTATCGCCAAGGAGCCCGGTACGTAGGATATTCCCGCGGGGGAGAGCATAAATGCCACCAGCGCAAGAATCAGAGAAGCGTTGGCGAAGGAATCCTTTTTAATATATCTGTCATCATTGAATATGGAGTTTTCATATTCGGCGTGGTTATATTCGTTGTTTTCCATTACATTTCCTTTCGAAAACAATAGTTTTACAGCTGAAATTCTATCAAATTTTGCGCCATAAGGCAATGAAAGTTTGTGACATAAGACAAAGAGTGTTTGTGACGTGTGGAGACGATAGATTATATCATATGGTAGCGTGGGCTTATGGTTTTACACACTGGGAGTTTGCAATATAAGGCAATGAGAGGTTGTGCAGTTGTGTTTTTTTGTTTATTGTGCTATGGTATTTTCGGGTTTCGAGGGGATGTTTGAACCCCAAAATTAATAAAGAGGATACCAAAATGATTTACAAATTGTGCCACGGAGCACCTTGCTGGTGCGGCAGCCGCAAAAGCTACAGTGACTGTCATGAAAGCTTTGACCGTAAAATTTCAGCATTAAAAAAACAGGGCTTCAAAGTACCGCCCAAAAAGATAATCAAAAACGAAGAACAGCTTAAAGGTATAAGAGAGAGCTGTAAGATAAACATAGAAGTGCTGGACAGAGTAAGTGAAAAGGTTGTTCCCGGAATTTCCACCGGCGAGATAAATGAATTGGTTCATGAGCTTACCACAGGGATGGGGGCAATCCCCGCACCCCTTAATTATAACGGATTCCCCTACAGTGTCTGCACCTCGGTTAACGATCAGGTTTGTCACGGTTTCCCTTCAAAGGACGTGATTTTAAAGGACGGGGACATAATAAATGTGGACTGCTCCACCATATATAAGGGCTATTTTTCCGATTCCTCCAGAATGTTTACGGTGGGAAAGGTTTCGCCTGAAGCTAAAAAACTTGTTGATGTTACGAAGGAATGCATATACAAAGGACTTGAAAAGGTGATACCCTACAGACCTCTGGGGGATATGTCCCAGGCTGTTCAGAATCACGCGGTGAAGAGTGGTTACAGCGTTGTTAGGGAAATAGGCGGTCACGGTGTGGGACTTAAATTCCATGAGGAACCCTTTGTAAGTTACGTTATTCCTAAAGGGACAGGTATGGTGATGGCGCCGGGTATGGTCTTTACCATTGAACCCATGATCAATATGGGAAAACCCGATGTATATATAGACGGCAATAATGATTGGGAAGTATATACAATGGACGGTTCTCTTTCCGCACAGTGGGAAATTATGGTACTTGTCACCGAGGAGGGGAACGAGGTTCTCTGTTATTAAGAAGTAAATCTAAATTTAATCATATAAAAGAGGGAAAAGATGGATATCATTCAGGTTATCAAAGAAGAATTAAAAGTTGAGAAATGGCAGGTGGAAGCCGCTGTCAAGCTTATCGATGAGGGGAACACCATTCCTTTTATTGCTCGATACAGGAAGGAAGTTACAGGTTCTTTAAACGACGAGCAGTTGAGAGATCTTAATGAGAGACTTACCTATCTCAGAAATCTCACGGAAAGAAAGGAACAGGTCATTGCATCCATAGAAGAGCAGGGACTCCTTACCGATGAGTTAAAAGAAAAGATAATGGAAGCCCCCACCATGGTTATGGTTGAGGATCTTTACAGACCCTATAAACCCAAGAAAAAAACAAGAGCCGGAGTGGCTAAGGCAAAGGGACTTGAACCCCTTGCGCAGTTTATTTTGGAACAGAATGCCACAGCTCCCATAGCAGAGGAAGCTGCAAAATATATTAATAACGAGGAAGACAAGGATAAACAGGTACCCGATGCCGACGCGGCAATCCAGGGCGCAATGGATATTATAGCAGAGACGGTTTCTGATAATGCGGATTACAGAACTTATATCAGACAGGCTACTTTTGAGGAAGGTGTTATAAAGAGTAATGCCAAGGATGTTAAAGAACAGACTGTATATGAGATGTATTACGATTATGAGGAGCCTGTGAGCAAGATTGCGGGACACAGAGTGCTGGCTCTTAACAGAGGAGAAAAAGAAAAGGTGCTTACGGTTAAGCTGGAAGCGCCTGTTGAACGTATTATCAGATACCTTGAAACCCAGATTATTACCTGCGAAAACGAATACACAACGCCTGTTATCAAAACAGCAATAGAAGATGGATATGATCGCCTTATTGCCCCTGCCATTGATAGAGAAATAAGAAACGATATTACACAGAAAGCGGAAGATGCGGCAATTCAGGTTTTTGGAAAGAATCTGGAACAGCTTCTTATGCAGCCTCCCATTGCGGGAAAGGTTGTGCTGGGATGGGACCCTGCTTTCAGAACAGGATGTAAGCTCGCGGTTGTTGACAGTACCGGAAAAGTGCTTGAGACTAGAGTTATTTATCCCACAGCACCTCAGAATAAGATTGAGGAGTCCAAAAAAATTCTTAAGCAGATAATTGCCAAGTATAATGTAGATTTAATATCTGTAGGTAACGGTACTGCTTCAAGGGAATCGGAGCAGGTTATCGTGGATCTTATAAAAGAACTGGATACTCCCGTAAAATATGTAATCGTTAACGAGGCGGGAGCTTCCGTATATTCCGCAAGCAAGCTGGCAACGGAGGAGTTCCCCAATCTTGATGTGGGAGCAAGAAGTGCGGCTTCCATAGCAAGACGTCTCCAGGATCCTTTGGCGGAGCTTGTTAAGATCGATCCCAAATCCATAGGCGTGGGACAGTATCAGCATGACATGAACCAGAAGAAGTTGAGCGAAGCACTTGAAGGCGTAGTTGAAGACAGCGTAAATAAGGTGGGCGTGGATCTTAATACTGCATCTTTCTCACTTTTGGAATATATTTCCGGTGTCAATAAGACCCTAGCCAAGAATATTGTGGATTATAGGGAGAAAAACGGTCGCTTTGCAAACAGACAGCAGCTTTTAAAGGTGGCCAAGCTTGGACCCAAGGCTTTTGAACAGTGTGCCGGATTTATGCGTATCTACAACGGAGATAATCCCCTTGATGCCACCAGTGTGCATCCTGAGTCATATGACGCCACTATGAAACTTTTGGAAAAACTGGGTCTTACCATGGAAGATGTGAAAAAAGCCCAGAAGGAATCAAAGGCAAGAACTCTTGCAAAGCCCGCTCCTGCCAAAAAAGAAAAGAAAACAGAGAAAAAGGTGAAAGTATCCAACGTAAATACCGCTATGGGTAAGGCGCTTGCTCAGGCTTTCAGCGGTGTGACTGTTACCGAAACCGCTCCGGAGACCAAACCCGAAACTGCAAATGCAAATGAGGGTAATATCCAAACGGTGTTCGGAAAAGTTAGGGACAAGGAAAAGCTTGCATCGGAATTGGGACTTGGAACTGTTACTCTCACAGATATTATGAATGAGCTGGAAAAGCCCGCAAGAGATCCCAGAGAGGATATGCCCAAGCCTATTTTAAGAAGTGATGTTTTGGATCTTGAAGATCTTAAACCCGGCATGATTCTTAAAGGAACCGTGAGAAACATAATCGATTTCGGAGCTTTTGTGGATATAGGAGTTCATCAGGACGGACTTGTACATATTTCCCAAATAACCAGCCGTTTTATCAAGCATCCCTTTGAGGCTGTGAGTGTGGGAGATATTGTGGATGTCAAGGTTCTTGATGTGGACGTGAATAAAAAGAGGATATCTCTTACAATGCGTCTTGAAGAAGAACCAGAAAAGGAAAAATCAAAGGATTCATCCTCAAAGAATCAAAAGAACCCCAAAATAAGCAAATAAAACAATCACTGACTAAAAAACAATCGGATAATAAAAACCCCAAAAAGACTCTTGATTTCTACCGGATATCTGTTATATAATCGACATCGGTGATTTTAAGCGTATCTTCAGGGGTGGGTGAAATTCCCTGCTGGCGGTAATGTTTTTAACTAGTCCGCGAGCCCTTAAAAGGGTTGATTCGGTGCGATTCCGAAACCAACGGTCAGAGTCCGGATGGAAGAAGAGTATGCCTGTCCATAGGATTGGTATGTGATTTAAGCCCCTGAATTCAGGGGCTTTTAATTTGCTTTTAAATAGGCAAATTACAAAATAAGGAGCCTCTGTGTAAAGGAGGAAAATATGTTTAAACTCGAAAATCTTTCAACATTACTTTCTTTTGCGGCCACAATCCTGATTCTTTTTGTGGTTGCATACGTGCTTGAAAAGCTTGCTGCAGGGAAAAACGAAAAGAAGGAAAAGGTTTTCACTGTAAGAAAGATTGCAGGAATCGGAATAATATCCGCAATGGCTGCTGTTCTTATGCTTTTGGAAGTGCCTCTTTTCTTTGCTCCTGCCGATATTTATAAGCTTGACTTCAGCGAGATTCCCATTTTGATCGGAAGCTTTGCTTACGGTCCCGCGGCCGGTGTAATGATGGAGTTTATAAAGGTTGCACTTAAGTGTTTATTTAAACCTTCATCCACAGCCTTTGTGGGAGAACTGGCAAACTTTGCGGTGGGATGCAGCCTTGTGCTTCCCGCATCAACCATCTATTGTTTCAAGAAAACCAAGAAGAATGCCATTTTTGGCACAATTGTGGGTATCCTCTGCATGACAGTATTTGGTTCTGCGTTCAATGCGGTATATCTTATACCCACTTTTGCCAAGATGTTCCATATGGATCTGGAAGCTATTATCGGCATGGGTGCCGGATCCAACAAGCTTGTTTCCGGCAATAGTCTTACAGAGTTCATTTTATTCATCACCGCACCCTTTAATCTTGTTAAAGGTTTGATAGTAGGCGTGATTACTGTTCTTTTATACAAGTATATCAGTTCTATTTTAAAGGGAAATGAGTCAAAAGAGATTGCAAAGCCGTGATTTTTGTCATAAAATGTAAAAAAACCTTTAAGAGGTTGGCATGATCGAATTTGACATAAAGATCGGATCCGATGATCTGTATGATTTTAAATTAAAGCACACTTACAGTAGTTCCAGCGGTATAGTTGGAACTACTTTTGGTGCTGTACTTATAGTTTTATCATTTTATAAACAAAGCCCTTTGCCTTTGGTGCTGGGGCTTATTGTTCTTTTTTATCAGCCGGTGGTTTTGTGGATCAACAGTAAAAAGCAGGCAATCTTAAACAATGTCTACAAGAAGCCTCTTCATGTGGTTATAGACGATGAGGGAGTTACGGTGTCTCAGGATGAGACCGAGACAAAGTGCGCCTGGGATGATTTCAGAAAAGCCGTATCCACCACCAGAAGCATTATACTGTACAATACAGGAATAAATGCTGTAATTTTTCCCAAAAAACAGCTGGGTGACAAGAAAGCGGAGGTTATCGCCGCAATATCCCGTAACATGCCCCCTGCAAGGGTTAATATAAAGGAGTAGATCATGGAATTTGAGAGTTATTCCCCTAAGGACACCTTTGAATTGGGATTTAAAATGGGAAAAGAAGCAACAGGCGGAAGAGTATATACCCTTTTAGGTGATCTTGGAGTGGGTAAGACCGTATTTACCCAGGGCTTTGCCAAGGGGCTTGGGATAGAGGAACCCGTATCCAGTCCTACTTTTACCATTCTTCAGGAATACCATGAGGGACGCCTTGATTTTTACCATTTTGATGTATACAGAATTGCCGACGAAGAGGAAATGTACGAGATCGGCTTTGAGGATTGTTTTTACGGTGACGGTGTAAGCCTTGTGGAATGGGCCGATCTTATTGCGGATTTGATTCCCGAGAATCACACCCGCATATGTATTGAAAAAGATCTCTCCAAGGGTTTTGACTACAGGAGGATCACGGTGACATCCTAATAAATACCCGGAGGATTGGAAAATGAAGGTTTTGGGAATAGAGAGTTCAGGTCAGGTGGCAGCAGTAAGCATTGTGGAGGATAACCGCCTTGTGGGAGATTATACAATCAATCACAAAAAGACTCACTCCCAGACACTTTTGCCCATGCTGGAAGAGCTTAAAAAGCTTACGGAGCTGGACCTTGATACCATAGACTGCGTTGCAATATCAAAAGGCCCCGGTTCTTTTACGGGACTGAGGATAGGGTCGGGTACTGCGAAGGGCCTGTGCATGGGCCTTCAAAAACCTTTGGTAGAGGTGAGTACATTACAGGCCATGGCTTACAATTTTTGGGGAAGAGACGAACTTATCTGCCCCATAATGGATGCCAGAAGAAATCAGGTATATACAGGCCTTTTTTCATTTAACAAAACAGAGGACGACTATGAATTGGAAATAATCCTTGAAG
The DNA here is from genome assembly GCA_024699395.1 of Lachnospiraceae bacterium. Lineage (GTDB taxonomy): Bacteria > Bacillota > Clostridia > Lachnospirales > Lachnospiraceae > Acetatifactor. The sequence continues at coordinate 18,477 of JAILPU010000031.1, forward strand.
ATTGTGCCGTATGCATAGAGGAAGTAATTCAAAAGATAAACGAAATAGGCAGACCGGTGGTATTTTTGGGAGACGGGATTTTTGTATTTGAAAATGTGATAAGGGATCAAATTAAAGTTCCCGTAAGCTTTGCTCCTGCGTCTTTCAACGAGCAGAGAGCCTCATCGGTAGCCGTTTTGGGAGAAAAACTTTTTAAAGAAGGAAAGGCAATAGATGCCGCAATGCACGCTCCCGAGTATTTGCGCCTCAGTCAGGCAGAGAGAGAACGTAACGAAAGACAGCTTGAAAAAGGGAAAGAATGATGATCGTTGTACGCCCCTTACAAAGTGAGGATTGCAGTGAACTTTCGGAAATAGAGGAAGAAAGCTTCTCGATGCCCTGGAGTGAGCAGGATTTCAGGGATCTTTTGATTAAAGATTACACCTGTTATATGGTGGCTGAATATGAAGGAAAGCCTGTGGGAACAGCCGGAATGACCATTTCCTTTGATGAAGGAAATATAGACAACGTGGTGGTGAAGGAGGACTTCAGGCATAAAAATATAGGAACTCTTCTTATGGAAAAACTTATCGAAGAAGGAATAAAAAGAGGAGTCAGAGCCTTTACCCTGGAGGTGAGGGTCAGCAATACAAATGCCATATCTCTGTACAAAAAGATGGGCTTTGAGTCGGCGGGCGTAAGACCCAACTTCTATGACAAGCCCAAGGAAGACGCCGAGATAATGTGGCTCTATACAGACAAAGAGAAGATGTCGAGATAATATGGCTTTATACAGACGAAGATAGGAAAGAAAGTAATATATGATAGACGTTTGCTTACTTGGAACCGGCGGAATGATGCCCCTTCCCTACAGATGGCTTACATCTCTTATGGTAAGGTACAGGGGAACAGGGATATTGATTGACTGCGGTGAAGGTACTCAGGTGGCTCTCCGCAAGAAAGGCTGGAGCCCCAAACCCATAGATATCATATGCATAACCCATTTTCATGCGGATCATATAAGCGGTCTGCCGGGAATGCTTCTTACCATGGGAAATGCAGAGAAAACATCGCCCCTTACCATTATAGGTCCCAAGGGACTTGAGAAAGTGGTAAGGTCACTTAGGGTTATAGCACCGGAACTTCCCTTTACCATTAAATGTGTGGAAATAGAGGAAAACGAGCAGAGCTTTTGTTTTGACGGTTTTAAAATAAATGCTTTTAAAGTAAATCATAATGTAACATGTTACGGATACAGTTTCAGTGTTGACAGAGCGGGTAAATTTGAAAAAGAAAAGGCCGAGGCTCTGAACATTCCCTTAAAATTTTGGAGCAGACTTCAAAAGGGTGAGACCCTAACAGAGGATGAAAAAACATATACGCCGGATATGGTCATGGGTCCTCCAAGAAAAGGCCTTAAACTTACTTATTGTACGGATACGAGACCGACTGCCGGTATTGAAGAAAATGCTAAAGATAGCGATCTACTTATCCTCGAGGGGATGTACGGTGATAAAGAGGATGAGCAGAAGGCCAGGGGATATAAGCATATGACCATGGCTGAGGCTGCCGCTATAGCAAAGAAGGCTGAGCCAAAGGAATTATGGCTTACCCATTACAGTCCTTCGGTGAACAGACCGGAGGAATTCGGGGATATGGTCCGCGGAATTTTTAAAAACAGTGTAATGGCAAAGGATGGCAGAAGCACTGAACTCAGATTTGCAGATGAGTGATAATCGGAGGGGCTTGGGAATTGGACAACAATGTCAAAAAGAAAAATACCACCAGGATGACAGTCGTCTTTGTGGTCATGATAGTACTTGTTGTCGGTTACTATTCCTATCTGGTCAACAAGTCCAAGGAGGAGAAAGCCTCCTTAAACGTTACTGCTATAGAAAGAGTGCTGGGCAGGGATCTTTCCAATAATTATCCCGCCACACCCAAGGAAGTAATAAGGTACTACAATGAAATATTAAAATGCCTTTACAACGAGGAGAGTACCCCGGAGGAAGTGGATTCCTTGGCTGTTCAGTCAAGAGAACTTTTCGACGAAGAGCTTCTTTCGGTTAATGAATTGGGCACATACCTTATGAACATAGAGGCGGAGGTCAAGGATTATAAAAGTAAATCCAGGCGAATTGCCTCCATTTCCCTGGCATCAAGCGCCAATGTGGATTACTATTCCCTGGACGGCTTTGATTTTGCCCGAATTGCCTGTACATATATAATGGCTGAGGGAAAAGCAAATTCCGCTTCCAACATGTTTTATCTTCTTCGAAAAGATGAAAACAGAAAGTGGAAGATATACGGATGGGCGGATGCATCAAAGGTGAAAACATCTGCCGATGATAACGGAGAGTAAAAATGTCTGATAACCAAAAAGTACGAATTCTGGGAATAGAGACTTCCTGTGATGAGACAGCGGCGGCTGTTGTGGAAAACGGAAGAGAAATTCTTTCCAATGTAATATATTCCCAGATCGATCTTCATACGGAATTCGGAGGCGTTGTCCCCGAAATCGCTTCCAGAAAGCACGTGGAAAAAATAAGCCACGTGGTATCCAAGGCTCTTTCGGATGCAAATCTTACATTAAATGACATAGACGCTATAGCGGTTACTTACGGCCCCGGTTTGGTAGGGGCTTTGCTTGTGGGGGTTTCTTTTGCAAAAGCACTGGCTTTTTCAAGGGATATCCCCTTGGTGGGGG
>JAILPU010000062.1 GCA_024699395.1 Lachnospiraceae bacterium
CCCGCAATAAGAGACTCGTCAAATTTTGCCGTAAGGGCCAATTCCCTGCTTATAAGAAAACCTCCGATTCGCCCGATTTTTTCAATATTTTTTATTAAAAACCGGGGACAGGAATCGCCACTTTCTTCTTTAACAACCGTAGAGCAGAAAGCTTCGCTCTCTTCTTTAATCCCCGTGGGGCCGGCTTTTTTTACAAGCTCATCATAGGATTCATCATAAAATCTCAAAGTATCGGAAACCGCCATGGCTTTCTTTGAAGACTTTATACCGGAATAAAGAAGACTTAAAAGACCCGGATGTATCTCATCATCCCCGTCCATAAAAAAAAGATATTCGCCCGAAGCGTTTAAAATAGCGGTATTTCTGGCTCTTCCCACACCCTTGTGGTCAGCCGTCATATAACGGATATTGTCATGGGTCTGTGCGTACTCTTTGATTATCTTGGGAGATAAATCCGTGGAGCCGTCGTCCGCAATAAGTATCTCAAGCTCCCTGTAATCCGAAGCCAGAACGCTGTCCAGACACCCGGGAAGAAACTTTTCACAATTATATACAGGTATGATAACCGATATCAAATCACCCATTTCGTCCCTCCCGTTAGAAATCTCCTTATAGATATTACATTGTAGACCGTTTTTATTCAAGAAAAAAATGCGGAGGAACATAGCCTCCGCATTATCACATTATCTTATTTCCAAAACTTCTTCTTTTTAGAATCCTTGGAATCCTCTTTTTCAGCGGCTACTTTACTTGCCGCGTTAAGAGAATCACCGCATAAAGCGTCAAACTGCTTCAATAGTTCCTTGGCCTCGTGACTGAGCTTGTCCGGTGTCTGCACCACCAGTGTAACATAGTGGTCGCCTCTAAGCTCTCTGTTTCTCGGTGAAGGAACGCCTTTTCCCTTCAAGCGGATTCTGGTGTCGGTCTGGGTTCCGGGCTTAACCTCATAGATAACCTTTCCGTCCACTGTATCTATAACGATGTCACCGCCCAGTGCAGCAACGGCATAGGAAATAGGCACCGTTGAATAGATATTGAAATCCTGTCTCTGGAAGATGGGATGACGACCCACGGTAACTTCCACAAGGGCGTCTCCTCTGGGACCTCCGTTTTTACCGGGTTCACCGTAACCGGGATTTCTGATGGCCTGACCGTTATCAATACCTGCGGGAATGTTAAGGGAGAATTTCTTCTTAATGGCTACAAAACCGGTACCGTGACAGTCGGCACATTTCTCCTTAATAATCTTACCTGTTCCGTTACAATCGGGGCATGCAGATACATTTCTGAATGAGCCGAAAAATGTCTGCTGATTATATACCACCTGACCGCTACCGTTACATTTGGTACAGGTCACGGGAGAAGTTCCGCTCTTGGCACCTGTTCCTTTACAGGATGCACAGGTTTCCTTAACCCTTAACTCAATCTCCTTCTCACATCCAAAGACTGCTTCCTCAAAGGTTATATGAACGCTTGTCCTTACCGTCTCACCCTTCACGGGGCTGTTGGATCTGGCAGAAGATCTTCTTCCTCCTCCGAAGAAATCACCGAAAATATCACCGAAGATATCACCGAAATCCATTCCTTCAAAAGGTGACGGACCGGCAGAGCCCCCCTCAAAGGCTGCAGGGCCGAACTGGTCATACTTTCTTCTCTTTTCGGGATCGCTCAATATGGCATAAGCCTCGCTGGCTTCCTTAAATTTCTTCTCGGCTTCCTTGTCCCCGGGATTCATATCGGGATGATACTTTTTGGCAAGGACTCTGTATGCTTTTTTTAATGCCGCTTCATCGGCATTTTTGTCAACTCCAAGGACTTCATAATAGTCTCTCTTCTGTTCAGCCATAACCGTCCTTTATTAAACCTCTCTGAAATCTCCGTCGATAACATCATCATTGTTGGGAGCAGACTGACCCATGTCGGGACCTGCCTGGCCCATATCGGGACCTGCCTGGCCCATATCGGGGCCTGCTGTACCTGCACCACCCTGCTGCTGCATGCTCTCATACATCTTGGTAAATACGCCCTGAGCGCTCTGTGTAAGCTTCTCTTTTGCACTCTTAACAGCATCAAGATCTGAATCAGCCGCATTTGCGGGATCTGCTTTCACTTTCTCAACTGCTGCCTTAACTGCATCTACGTCAGCCTGAACACTGTTTCTCTCATCCTCTGTGATCTTGTCTCCCACATCCTTGAGAGCTTTCTCTGTCTGACCTGCGAAGCTTTCAGCCTCGTTTACGCACTCAACTGCTTCTTTTTTCTTCTTATCCTGAGCCTCAAATTCCTGAGCCTCTTTGATAGCCTTATCGATATCGGCATCGGACATATTGGAGCCTGCGGTAATGGTAATGTGCTGCTCCTTACCGGTTCCCAGATCCTTTGCGGAAACGTTTACGATACCGTTTGCGTCAATATCGAAGGTAACTTCGATCTGAGGGATTCCTCTGGGAGCGGGTGCGATACCGTCAAGTCTGAATTGACCGAGAGACTTATTGTCTCTTGCAAATTCTCTCTCACCCTGTACTACGTTAATGTCAACTGCTGTCTGGTTAGCGGAAGCTGTTGAGAATACCTGGCTCTTCTTGGTGGGAATTGTGGTATTTCTCTCGATAAGCTTTGTAGCGATACCACCCATGGTCTCGATGGAAAGTGAAAGGGGTGTAACATCAAGAAGAAGGATGTCACCGGCACCTGCATCACCTGCAAGCTTACCACCCTGAACAGAAGCTCCTATTGCTACGCACTCATCGGGGTTAAGGCTCTTGGAAGGCTCTTTTCCTGTGAGAGCTCTTACCTTATCCTGAACAGCGGGAATACGTGTTGAACCACCTACCAAAAGCACCTGTCCGATATCGGAATTGGAAAGACCTGCGTCTCTCATGGCATTCTGTACGGGAATAGCTGTCTTATCAACAAGATCTCTTGTAAGATCGTCAAACTGCGCACGTGAAAGGTTCATATCGAAATGCTTGGGGCCCTCTGCGGTTGCAGTGATAAAAGGAAGGTTGATGTTGGTGGTCATTGCGCTTGAAAGCTCTTTCTTAGCCTTCTCTGCAGCTTCCTTAAGTCTCTGCATTGCCATCTTGTCGTTTGAGAGGTCGATTCCCTCAGCATTCTTGAACTCCTTAAGCATCCAGTCGATGATCTTGTTATCAAAATCATCACCGCCAAGGTGTGTATCACCGTTTGTGGAAAGAACTTCTATAACACCGTCACCGATTTCGATGATGGATACGTCGAAGGTACCGCCACCAAGGTCGTATACCATGATCTTCTGCTCTTTCTCGTTATCAAGCCCGTAAGCAAGAGCTGCTGCTGTGGGCTCGTTGATAATACGCTTTACCTCAAGACCTGCAATCTTACCTGCATCCTTTGTAGCCTGACGCTGAGCATCGTTGAAGTAAGCGGGAACTGTGATTACAGCCTCTGTTACTTTTTCTCCGAGATATGCCTCTGCATCAGCCTTAAGCTTCTGAAGGATCATTGCGGAAATCTGCTGAGGTGAATATTTCTTATCATCAATGGTACGGCCGTGATCTGTACCCATATCTCTCTTAATGGACGCGATGGTCTTTTCGGAGTTGGTTACGGCCTGACGCTTAGCGGGCTCACCCACAAGTCTCTCACCGGTCTTTGTAAAAGCTACAACTGAAGGTGTTGTTCTTGCACCCTCGGCATTTGCGATAACAGTGGGTTTTCCACCTTCCATAACAGCTACACAGCTGTTTGTTGTTCCCAAATCGATACCTATAATCTTACTCATAATCTTTTCCTCCGTATATTAATGTTTATTATCCGTAATATATTCTGTCTCTTCCTTTACCGGGAAAGCTAACTTACAACCGAAACCATGGAGTGTCTCACAACGGAATCCTTATACATATATCCCTTTTGAAGCTCAGCGGCCACAATACCGGATTCGTATTCCTCGGACTCACACTGCATTACCGCATTGTGGAAGTTGGGGTCGAATTCTTTTCCCACCGCCTCGATGGGCTTAACTCCCATATTGTCCAACTCTGTAATGAGCTGCTTGTATATCCTGCTCATTCCCTCGGCGAAGGGTTCCTTGGCCTGCTCTTCGGTTAATCCCGAAAGGCCTCTTTCAAAGTTGTCCACCACGGGAAGAATCTTCTCCACAACGCTCTTTGCTCCGTTTTCAAACATCTGGGACTTTTCTTTGTCTGTCCTTTTCCTGAAGTTCTCAAACTCCGCCATCTGACGTTTAACTCTGTCCTCAAGGGCTTCTATCTTTTCATTGAGAGCATCGTTTTTCTTGTTGGCCTTTTTATTTTTAACCTTTTCAAAAAAAGATTCCCCGCTTTGATTATTCTCTTTGGATTCAGGTTCTCCTGCTTCCTCAGATTCAGAAGCCTCGTCCCCTGTTTCTTCATCTAAAGTTTCTTCGGACTCACCGGATACATCCTCAGAAGTTGCGGACTCTTTTGCAGTATCCTCTTCATTTTCATTTACTGCCTCAGCCTGGGCCGAAGTTTCAACTTCTTTTTCTTCGGCATCTGTTACATTAGTATTGTTATCTGCCATTGTCTATCACCCTTTCTCTGTCAACCTCCGGGATTGTAAAGGTCGTCCAGCTTCTGCTGCATAACCTCTAAGGCACTTATTACCTTGGCGTAATCCATACGCTTCGGGCCCACAATACCGATGGTTCCTTTCATATCGTCACCCAGTCTGTAGGTGGCGGTCACCACACTGCAGTCTTTCATAGCCTGCAGAGGTGCTTCCTCTCCTATATATACCTGAATGGGATTTTCTTTATCATCACCTGACTTTTCATCTATCAGATCGGTAAGGAGTTTTTTATCCTCAAAAGCATTTATGAGCTGGCTGGCTCTTATATTATCCGAAAGCTCGGGATATTTAAATATGTTGGTTGCGCCGCTTGTATAAACAGCGGGATCATCGTCGGAACGTACCGCTTGTGCAACCGCATCAATAACGCTTCCCACAATATCTTCATGTATGCCGGCCTGTTCCTTCATCCTGCTTATCATGGCAAGATTGATTTCCTCTATGGCAAGACCGTTCATGCAGGTGTTCATGAGAATATTGAGCTTAAGGATTATCTCATCGGTAAGCTCTCTCTCCAACTTTATGATACTGTTTTTGATTACATTGCCTTCCGCAACCACAACACACAAAAGCTGCTCGGCATCAACTCTGGAAAGCTGTATGAATTTCAGCTTATTTCTGTGGGCTGCCGGCGCCGATATCATGGTGGCATATTCAGTGTTAGCCGCCAGAAGACTGGCCATGCTCTTTAACAGATCCTCCATTTTATCCTGACGCTCTATGAGCATATCCTTCATCTCATCAAAACGTCTGTCCTTGGACTCTAACATGGAATCAACGTAAAAACGGTATCCTTTATCCGAAGGAATTCTTCCCGCTGAGGTGTGGGGCTGGAAAATATATCCCATCTCCTCAAGATCCGCCATCTCGTTCCTTATGGTAGCGGAACTGAGCTTAAGATCTGTATATTTGGAAATGGTCCTGCTTCCCACAGGCTCTCCCGTCTCCAGATAATTACGGATCACGGCTTGCAATATTACTTTTTTTCTCTCATCAAGCTCCATATCGATCCTCTTTAATAAGCCTTTCGACTCTCCTGTTAGCACTCGCCCATTTGGAGTGCTAATAACTTTTTCTTACCCTAAGATATCATGGCGACTTTGAGCTTTGCGATGT
>JAILPU010000133.1 GCA_024699395.1 Lachnospiraceae bacterium
AATAAAATTTTTAGATTATTATCAGTGTTAAATGAGCCCAAAATACACAGTTGCAGCATATTCAGTAATTTAATAAATAGGCTCATTTGAAACACGTATACATATGAGGAAAAATAGACAAGGGTAGATAAATTGAAAAAAGAAACCGGTTCCAAAAAGGCCAGGCTAAACTTCAGCATGGTTTTGCTTATAATGTTTTGCTTTCTTATACCCATAACCGCGCTGAGTGTTGTAATGCTTACTTTTGTATCCCAGAGATTCAATTCTCAGATAAATTTAAGCGTTACCAATACAGCCAACAGAGCCATAAAAACAGTTGAACTCCAGCTGGAAGGTTGCGAGAACGCATCAAGAAATGCCACATATTTCGATATCATATCGGAAAAATATGAGAAGTTTCTTATATACGGTGATGCAACCGAATTGACAAACGAGATAAATCTTTATCTTCAAAAGCAGTACAGATACAGCCTGGGGGTAAAGAGCAGTATGGTGGTTTTTGAAAACAAAAACACCCAGGTCTGCTCCGCTTTCACAAAGGGTAATTCCCCCAAGGGAATAAATGATTTTATTAACAACGGCGGCATCCAAAGTGTGATGAACCTCTACGATGCCATAGATACCAATATATATTATTATATAGGGGATAACGGAATCTATATGTTAAGAAAACTGGTGGATTCCGATTTCGTATCCTATGGAATGATAATACTGGAGCTGGATACGGATTACATATTCGATCAGCTCAGCGGTATCTGGGGCTTTGAGTCTGCGGGAGTTTATATCGACGGAAGACTTATATACGGTGATGAAGTTGAAATGCCAAAGGACATTGAACCAAAGGATGATACGGATCAGTGCCGTATCATTCAGACCGGAAATACCTACTATGTTTATTATAAATCGGAACTGGATCTTCAGCCCATAACCTATCTTATAAAACTTAACACCGATATTTTAAGGGGTGAAAACAGAGCCGTTTATTACGTATTTCTTATAATAATCATAATGATTATACCCTTAAGTATTTCAGTGCTTTGGTTTATTTCAGTGAGAGTAAACAGGCCCATCAATTCCCTTGTTCTTGCATCTTCAAGGATTGCGGGAGGAGATTACGGGTACAGGATTGCGGATGAGGCCAAGAACTACGAGTTCGATGTTATAAACAAAGAATTTAACGCCATGAGCGAAAAATTAAAGACCCAGTTTGAACAGATTTATCTGGAGGAACTTGCCCTTAAGGATGCCAATATCAAGGCGCTTCAGTCCCAGATAAATCCCCATTTCCTCAACAATACTCTGGAGATAATAAACTGGGAGGCAAGGCTTCAGGGAGCCGACAACGTAAGCTCCATGATAGAGGCTTTGTCCACAATGCTTAACGCAACCCTTAACAGGAAGCAGGTTCAGCTTATTGAACTTAAGGAGGAGTTGGAGTATGTGGATGCCTATCTCTATATCATAAAAGAGAGAATGGGCTCACGTATTGTTATTACCAAAGAGATTGACGAGACCTTATTGGCTCTTATGGTGCCGGCTCTTATAATCCAGCCTGTTATAGAAAATGCCGTGGAGCACGGATGTGCTTTCGGAGAGGGTAAAGTTGCGCTTTTAGTATATGAGAAGGAAGACTTTGTATATATCGATGTGAAAAACTCCGGCAATATGACCGCGGAGGACAAGGAAAAGACAGACAAGCTTCTTGATACCGAGAGCAAGGATGAAGTTAAAAAATCCGTAAGTATCGGAATAAGAAACGTTAACAAGAGATTGAAACTTCTTTTCGGAGAGGAATGCGGTCTTAAGATCTTTAATGAAGGAGAATATACCGTCAGCAGACTGCGCATAAAGCGTACTGCGGGCGAAGGTGAGAACAATAAGGATGAGAAGAAATAAAAATGTTATCCTTCTTTTGCTGGCGGCTTTAATCTTGCCTGCGGGATGCGGTGAAAAAAAGGAACCCGAGGGAAAGATACTTGATGTGAAAAGTACTGTGAGTATAGAGGTGTCCACCATATATGCGGGGGATGACGTCAACGCCCCGAAATTTGAGAAGGCCAAATCCGATTGGGAGAAGGCTACGGGTTATATGGTGATTGATTCCTCCGGCGAGCAGGACCAGTCATATGCAGCCAGGATTATGATGGACTTTCAGGCGGGAGCCGAGCCGGATGTGCTTATGTTTTCCACGGGAGACGATTCCCTTCCCTTTGTCAAAAGCAGGCGTGTTGTATCCCTCAATGAGATCAGGGAAGAATATCCGGAATACGGCGCCAATATGCAGCCCAATTTTTTGAAAAAATCAAGTTACGACGGCAGGGAATATGCTCTGACCGTGAGCGGATATTGGGAAGGACTTGTGGTGAATAAGTCCCTTTGCGAATATCTGGAAATAGAGGTTCCGGGAAGGGAGACTACCTGGGAGGAATTTGAAGAATCCTGCAACCAAATAAGAAGCGCGGGATTTGTTCCCATAGCAGCCTCTTTGGTGGAGAAGCCCGATTATATTTTTGAGTATTGTACTTATAATTTTCAGAGCGTGGATACCCACGAGAAGATTCCCAAATACCCCGGGGATAAAGAGTTTGAAGCCTGGCTTGGGGGGATAGCCACCATGAAGCATATGTATAAATACAGATTTTTCCCTTCGGACACCCTTAAGATGTCGGAGAGGGAGGCAGAGAAACTGTTTCTCGAGGGAAAGGCTGTATTTATGTTTGGGGGAGAGAGCCTTCTTGAAAATATTGAAGCCGGGGCGGACGACCCCGAGGATTACTGCGTCACATATGTACCGGGAGCGGGGGACAGACGCACAAGCGATATGATTGCAGGTCTCTCCAACGGTTATTACATAACAAGAAAAGCATGGGAGAATCCGGACAAGAGAAAGGCAGCCGTGGATTTTGTGGAATTTATGACCAATGACGACATGCTCAATGCTTTTTCGGATATATCCACTTCCGCATTAAACAGCGTGCTCAGTGCAGAGAAAGGAACGGAATCCAGACTTGAAAAAGAGGCAAAGGAGCTCCTTAACAATGCAACGGGAGTGAGTTCGGCAAGCCTCGATTTTGTACCTGCCACATGTAAGTCATTACTCTTTGATTACATACCGGAAATCTTAGAGGGTAACAAATTTGCCAATGAGGCCGTCTCTGAGGTGATAAAGCGTAAGGAACGCTTAAGCGGCAAGGAGAAAAAAGAGAACAGAGTAAGATAATTCATTATACAAGGAGACAGGAATATGTATAAAGTTGTTATCATAGATGATGAGGAGATAATCGTAAGAGGTATAACCAAGATGCTTCACTGGGAAAAATGGGAAGCAACGGTTGCGGGAAGCGCAGGAGACGGCGAAAAGGGACTTGAGCTTATAAGGAAGATTAAGCCGGATATGGTTATAACCGATATCAATATGCCCAGAATGGACGGGCTTACCATGATAGCCGCATTAAAGAGCGAATTTCCCAATATGCAGATAATGATCCTTACAGGTTACAGGGATTTCGATTACGCAAGGGAGGCACTTTTCCTTGGAGTGACAAGACTTCTTGTTAAGCCTTCAAGAATGGATGAACTTAATGAAGCCATTGACTGCATGTACCGTAATCTCAAAGCCATTGAAGCAGAGGGGGCAAAAGAGGAGAAGGAAGAGTCTGCCTCATCACCTTCTTCAGAGTATGAAGCTGAATTTGAAGAGGGTCAGGATGATAATGCCAGAGGCTTTATTGTTAAAAAGGCCATGGAATATATGTACAAAAATTACAACAAGAGACTGAGACTCGAGGATGTGGCGGAGCATGTTTATGTGAGCCAGTGGCACTTAAGTAAACTTCTTAACAAGAATACGGGGCAGAATTTTTCCGAGATCATTAATGAGGTGAGAATCGAGAAGGCCAAGGAGTTTCTTCGCAATCCGGAATTCAGAATCGGAGATATTGCGGAGAAGGTGGGCTTTTTGGATATGGCCCATTTTTCAAGGGTATTTAAGAAATGTACCGGCATGTCACCCAGTGAGTACAGGAATGATTTGAAATAAAAACAAAAAAAGTCAATAAATCACATACGCATTAATAGAATTGCCGTTTTTACTATGATAATATTTCTCTGTAGTATGTAACTATAGAAAACGGAGGAAAGATTTATCATGAAATACGGTCATTTTGACAATGCCAAAAGAGAGTATGTTATTGACAGGATCGACCTTCCCACTTCATGGACCAATTACCTTGGAGTAGAGGATATGTGCAGCGTGGTTAACCATACTGCGGGGGGATACACATTCTACAAATCACCGGAGTTCCACAGGATAACCCGTTTCCACGGAAATTCCATACCTATGGACAGACCGGGACATTATGTATACCTGAGAGATGCAGCAGACGGGGATTACTGGAGCATCTCATGGCAGCCTGTTGCCAAGAGCCTTGACGTGGCTGATTACAGATGCAGACACGGACTTTCTTACAGTGTTTATGAGTGTGAGTATAAGGGCATTTATGCGACTCAGACACTTTTCATTCCCAGAAAAGAAGCTGTGGAGCTTTGGGATGTTGTTTTGGAAAACAGATCCGAGAGAGTAAGAGACCTTGATGTTTTCTCTTATTGCGAATTCTCCTTCCACAGCATTAATATTGATAATCAGAATTTCCAGATGAGTTTGTATTGTGCCGGTTCTTCTTATGAGAACGGTATAATCGAGCACGATCTTTTCTATGAGCCGGATGGCTATCAGTTCTTTACAGCTAATTTTGAGCCCGACGGATTCGATTGTTTGAGGGATACATTCCTTGGTCTTTACCACACAGAGGATAATCCCATCGCGGTAATAAACGGTAAGTGCAGCGGTTCCTTCGAAAAGGGCAACAATCATTGCGGTACTCTTCAGAAGAAGGTTTCCTTAAAACCCGGTGAGAAGGTAAGACTTATCTTTATGCTGGGTGAGGGTAACCAAAAAGAGGGTGCCCGCATCAGAGAGAAGTTTATGGATCCCAAGGCAGTGGATGCCGCATATAAGGATATGGCAGACTACTGGGACGCTAAGTGCAACAAGATGCAGATCAAGACTCCCAATGAGGGAATGAATACTCTTATCAACATCTGGACACTTTATCAGTCTGAGGTTAACGTTATGTTCTCAAGATTCGCTTCCTTTATTGAGGTGGGAGGAAGAACAGGACTTGGTTACAGAGATACCGCTCAGGATGCCATGACCATTCCTCATTCAAATCCCACAAAGTGTAAACAGCGTCTTGTGGAACTTATGAAGGGTCTTACCACAAAGGGTTACGGTCTTCACCTCTTTGATCCCGCATGGTTTGAGGATGACTTTGAGGAGGATGATTTCGATTCACCTACCGTTATCCCCACTTCCGCATCCGACCGCGTTCACGGTCTTGAGCATGCATGTGCGGACGATGCACTGTGGCTTGTAAACAGTGTGGTTCATTATGTGCGTGAGACCGGTGAGTATGACTTTATCGATTCCGAAATTTCATACTGTGACGGCGGTAAGGGAACGGTTTATGAGCATCTTACCAAGATTCTTGATTTCTCCACCGAGCAGGTAGGTGCTACAGGTATCTGTAAGGGCTTAAGAGCCGACTGGAATGACTGCCTTAACCTTGGAGGAGGAGAGAGCGCAATGGTATCCTTCCTTCACTATTGGGCACTTGATAACTTCCTTGACCTTGCAAGATATCTCGGAAGAACAGCCGATGTGGAAAAATACACCGCTATTGCAAACAAAGTTAAAGAAGTTTGTGATAAAGAGCTTTGGGACGGCGAGTGGTATATAAGAGGTATCACCAAGAACGGTAAGAAGATCGGTACCAAAACCGACAAGGAAGGAAAGATTCATCTTGAGTCCAATGCATGGGCTGTTCTTTCCGGAGCAAGTGATGGTGAGAAGGCAAAGAAGTGTCTTGACAGCATTCACAAATATCTGGCAACTCCCTACGGTATCATGCTTAATGCTCCTTCCTATACGGTTCCCGATTCCGATATAGGATTTATTACAAGGGTTTATCCCGGACTTAAAGAGAACGGTTCAATTTTCTCTCATCCCAATCCCTGGGTTTGGGCTGCAGAGTGTAAGATAGGACGCGGTGACAGAGCTGTTGAGTATTATGATTCACTCTGTCCTTACAATCAGAACGATATGATCGAAATCCGTCAGGCTGAGCCTTACTCCTACTGCCAGTTTATTTCAGGTAAGGAGCATACTACCTACGGACGTGCCCACCATCCTTTCATGACAGGATCCGGCGGCTGGTCATATTTCTCCGCAACGGAGTGGATTCTTGGTATCAAGCCTCAGCTTGACTGCCTTATGGTTGATCCTTGTATCCCTGCCGACTGGAAGAGCTTTGAAGTGGACAGAGAGTGGAGAGGTGCTAAATTCCATATTACCGTTGACAACTCAGCCGGCGTAATGAAGGGTGTTAAGAGTGTTAAACTGGATGGTAAAGAGGTTGACAAGATTCCTCCCTGTGACAGAGGAACATCCCATGAAGTTCAGGTTGTGATGGGTTGATTATATTTTGAAACGAGAAAAGAGGAAATAAAATGATCAAGTTCGGTACAGGCGGCTGGAGAGCCGTGATAGGTGATGAATTCATCAAATCAAACATTCAGATACTGGCGAGAGCCATGGTGGAAAAAATGAAAAATGAGGGGAAGGATAAGGACGGTATCGTAATGGGATACGACAGACGTTTCCTTTCCAAGGAGGCTATGCAGTGGGCAGGTGTTGTTTTTGCTGCCGAAGGTATCACTGCTTACCTTGTGAACAGTTCCGCTCCCACACCCCTTGTTATGTACTATGTTAAGGAGCACAAGCTTCCTTACGGACTCATGATAACTGCCAGCCACAATCCTGCGGTATATAATGGTATCAAAGTATTTACCGAGGGCGGTCGTGATGCGGATGAGCATCAGACAGCTGATATAGAGCGCTACATCAGAATGTTTGAGAGTGCCGATTCCGACAAGTCGGGAGAATTCGGAAATGACAGCAAGGTTATCCGCGAGATGGATTATGCCGAGGCTGTAAAGAAGGGACTTATCAAGGAGATTTATCCTTTAAACGATTATATCGACTATGTATTGGAAGCAGTTGATGTTAAAGCAATCAGGGATGCGCGTCTTCGTGTGGCTATCGATCCCATGTACGGAGTGAGTGAGACTTCTCTTATGACAATCCTCCACACTGCAAGATGTGAAGTTTTCCCTATTCACAATACCCATGATACATTGTTCGGTTCCAATCTTCCCGCACCCACCAAAGCAACACTTCGTCCCCTTCAGAATCACGTTGTGGACAAGGGCTGTGATATAGGTATCGCTACCGACGGTGATGCAGACAGAATCGGTGTTGTGGATGATACGGGACGTTTCCTTCATCCCAATGATATTCTGGTTCTTCTCTATTATTACATGGTTAAATATAAGCATGAGGAAGGTCCTGTTGTAAGAAACCTTGCAACAACTCATATGCTTGACAAGGTTGCCGCGACTTTCGGTCAGAAGTGTTATGAGGTACCTGTGGGCTTTAAGTGGATTTCCGCAAAGATGACAGAGACCAATGCTGTTATCGGCGGTGAGTCTTCCGGAGGTCTCACAGTGAGAGGTCATATAAGCGGTAAAGACGGTATTTACGCAGCTGCTCTTTTGGTGGAGATGATTGCCAAAACCGGAAGAAAGCTTTCAGAGATCATGAAGGATATCGAAGAGGAATGCGGCTCCATATTTATGGAGGAGAGAGATTACAGATTCCCTGCCGCAAGAAAACCCGAGCTTGTTAAAACTCTTTACGAGGATAAGAAGCTTCCCGAGCTTCCCTTTGAAATCGATCATGTTTCCTATATGGACGGAAGCAAGGTTTACTTTAAGAATGGTGGCTGGGTAATCGCAAGATTCTCAGGAACGGAGCCTTTACTCAGAATATTCTGTGAAATGCCCGATGAAGAGGATGCAAGAAAGGTTTGCAAAATCTACGAGGAGTGGCTTGATCTGTAAGAAGGTATATCCGGGGGAGATTACGGGATATATCCTGTGAATATGTCATGAAATACATTATGAGAATGTATGATACAGTGATTGGCATGAGGCTATGTCATGAGTATGTGATATGATAAGTGACATGAGTTTATGTCATGAAAATATATCATGATGGTATGACGTGAAAATATGTCATGGGAATATGTCTCTATAGTTTGTATATATCAGATATAAAAAACAGCGCATCACATGATGCGCTGTTTTTGTGTGTTTTGTGCAGAGCACTTAGCGAGGTACTGTCGAGCTTAGTGCGAGCCATGCAAAATCACTTAGCGAGGTCCTTACGAGCATAGTGATGTTTGCAGTGCAGAGCACTTAGCGAGGTACTGTCGAGCATAGTGCTTGCCATGCAAAACACTTGGCGAGGTCCTTACGAGCATAGTGATGTTTGCAGTGCAGAGCACTTAGCGAGGTATTGTCGAGCATAGTGCTTGCCATGCAAAACACTTGGCGAGGTCTTTACGAGCATAGTGATGTTTGATTGCGCCCGGGGGCGCAGGTTGTGTTTATTGTGGATGGTCTCTGATGTAATCCCAGCGATCCAACATACTGTAAAGTCTTTCGGTCTTGGGAACTTCAACGTTCCAGTGAACGATGCCGTCGTATGCGGTTGCTACAAAGAAACTATCATCGTTAATGGCTGTGATTATTGCCGCAACCCTCTTATTTTTGCCGTCCTCAAGTTTTATGTTGTAGGTAACAATATTTCCTATGTTGGGAGAACGGTATTCCACATCCCATTCTGTGGGATAATTGGTGTAGCAAAGGGCTCCGCTTTCAGTGTTGTCGCTCTCAAAACCGGCATCCCAGCACATGGAAACGAAAGCATTGTTTCCCACACGTTCAACTGCCTTTTGTGTGTTTCCGTCCCATGCATACCAGGTATAAGAGAAGTCTTCCGGAAATTCCGAACCCTCGGGATATGTTTCTTTGAGAGCAAGTATTCGCTGTCCCACTTCTCTTACTTCGGGTATGGCTCTTTCTTCCTCCGAACCTTCAGGAACCGGTTTATCCCATACGGCAACGAGATTTGTGTTTTTGTAAACACCGTACAAAGTTACACCCGGCTGATAGAGAGGCTCTGTATAGCCTTCGGCTGCCCAGCCTGAGAATGTGTGTCCCTCCCATTTTGGAATCATTTCGGATATATGGAAGGTTTTATAAGTGATCATCTGGCCGTAAGGGAAATCGGTGAGGTCATCAAAATCAGCTTCCCCGGTGAGATAATTAACTATGGGGAGTTTCTTTATTTCAGCCCATTGCGCGGTAATCCATGTATTCTGATATATATTAAGGATTTCGCCCGGATAGTGTTTTTTGCCATCCACATTCCAATAATCAAAAAAGTATCCTTCACGTGTTGGCGCTTTTGGCAGTTTATATGTAAGATCGCCTGCCTGATCCAGCTTAATGCTTCTTGTTTCGGGCATACCTTTTACGGGATTATTTTCCTCACCTATATATGTCACGCCGGGATTGATGGTAACTGTCCAGTAATACGGAGGTGGATTCTTCTTCATCCAGGCCCAGCGTGATTTGAGGGATTCGATAACCACAGTCCTCGGAAGTTTGGTATTCCAGTGGACTTCTCCGTCTATAGCCTCGGCAATGATGTAGTAATCATCGGTTATATCAAGGACGATGCCACCAACATAATCCCATCCTTTTTCCCCCGGGGGAGTTCTGTCCCAGGTGATTATGTCGCCTACATTTATATTCTGGTATTTTGCCTGGTTGGCTGTGGAATATCCGGTATTTGAAAAAGATGTATAACACAGTGCACTGCTGTACGTATTTACGCTTTGGAAACCGGTATCCCAGCATAAAGCATTAAATCCGTAAAAACCTTTACATGAGGAAAAGGTGTGGTTTTCACCGTTCCATGCATACCAGTCATAATAGCTGTCTTTTGACCACAGGTA
>JAILPU010000072.1 GCA_024699395.1 Lachnospiraceae bacterium
CATCTCCTTAACGGCATTTCCGATTTCCTCCGACATGCAGATGTCGTTCTTATCGGTGCTGTTGGTCACTATATCATGAATAAAAGTATCAAGTCTGTCGCTGGGATTGTCTCCCAAAAGCTCTCTTAATCTCAAGGGAACGTCGGATTCTTTTAAAATACCCGCGCGCACCGCATCATCCATATCATGATGGATATATGCTATCTTATCGGACAATCTCACCACCTTACCCTCAAGGGTATGAGGTGTTCCCGAGGTCTGGTGATTGAGCATTCCGTCTTTAACTTCATAAGTCAGGTTGAGGCCTTTTCCGTTTTTCTCAATGCGCTCAACCATTCTTACGCTTTGCTCGCTGTGAATAAAGCCTAAGGGGCACACTCTGTTTAAAGCCCTCTCTCCTGCATGTCCAAAGGGTGTGTGACCAAGATCGTGTCCCAGGGCAATGGCTTCCGCCAGCTCTTCATTTAACTTAAGGGCTTTTGCCAAGGTCCTTGCATTCTGAGAAACCTCAAGGGTATGGGTAAGTCTGGTTCTGTAATGGTCTCCTTCAGGCGACAAAAAGACCTGAGTCTTATCCTTCAGCCTTCTGAACGCCTTGCAATGAAGGATACGATCCCTGTCTCTCTGAAAAACAGGTCTTATATCGCACTGGTTTTCCTCCCTTGCCCTTCCCTTTGAATTAATGCTAAGAGTGGCATAGGGGCTTAAATATTCTTTTTCCCACTGTTCCAACGTTTCTCTTATGGTCATAACGGCACTCCCTATTATTAATTTTCTGCGTTCTTTTTGAAAATCCTTTTTTATTTTTAAAATAATTTATTTTTTTTATACAAAATGTACTTTTTAAACTGATACCTTGTCAGCCGGCAGGTTCTTGATAATCGTTTCCTCAAGAAGGTTATAAAGAATGGGTTTGGTAAGATATCCCGCGGGTTTCAGCGCTTCATAACTCTCTAACGCCCCTTCGGGGAGGCCCGCACTCATAACGATTACGGGAGTCTCTTTGTTAACCGATTCATTATCTTCCTTTATGTGGCTTAAGAGCTTGATTCCGTCTGTCTCAGGCATATAATGATCGATAAATATCATGTCATATTTTGTTTCATTTATATGTCCTATGGCAGCTTTAGCAGTGGTGGCTTCGTCAATGGAAAGCAAAGTCTTTTTAAGCAGTGCCCTGAATACCGTTATATTTATGGGAGTATCATCCACCACTAATACCCTTGCGTCCGGTGCCGTAAAGGCCACCCTGTAATCGTGTTTTTCCTCTTTTAATTTTTCAACCGCTTCTGTGAAATCTCCAAGAGGTGTTTTGTCCACTACATCCTGTCTCATGGAAAAGCTGAAGGTGCTTCCCTCTCCGTATATACTTTTTACATCCAGGGAGGATTCCATAAGTTCAAGGAATTTTCTGGATATTACAAGCCCAAGCCCTGTTCCTTCCACCTGCTTGTTTTTGACAAGATCGAATCTTTCAAAGGGCATGAATATCTTGTTTAAAGTATCCTTTGTCATACCGATGCCCGTATCCGACACCCACACGTTGAGCAATATCTCTTCCGGTGACGCGCTCTCGTCAAAGTCCACTCTGAGTCTTACTCTTCCTTTTTCCGTATATTTCACGGCATTTGTAAGAAGATTGGTGATAACCTGTTTTATTTTGTTGACATCACCGTACAGCACCCCGGGAAGGAGGTTGGACACATCCACCACCAATTCAAGGCCTTTGTCGGCGGCTCTTTGCTGAACAAGACTCACGACATCCTTTAACATGGAAGCCACATTATACTCCACGGACACAACTTCCATACGTCCCGCTTCAATCTTGGAAAAATCAAGAAAATCGCCGATTATGGTAAGAAGCGTACTTCCGGCACTCTGAATATCTCTCGCATAGGAAGTTATCTCGGGCTGATTGGACTCTCTTAATATCATCTCGTCAAAACCCAAAATTGCATTTACGGGAGTTCTTATCTCATGAGACATGGCGGACATGAATTTTCCCTTTGCATCCGCAGCCGCCTCTGCGGCATCTGCCGCCTCCTCCGCAGCCTTACTCATCTGTGTGAGTCTGCGAATGTGCTGCTGATTGTTGGAATCGTCCGTAAGCCTGAATACGTAGCCCATATGTTTTGTTTTACTCTTGTTATAAAAAGGGGCTACCTCAATCTTAATATCTATTCCTTTTCTCTGATAAAATTTGGGCTTTACGTTATGCTTAAGGGATTCATCCACCCACTCGTTAAATTCCGATATAAGTAAGGGATCAGTCACCGTTCTGTCTTTTTTTAATACCGACAGTTCCGGAAATAAAACCTTCGCATTTTCATCGCAGTCCACAAATCTCTTCTGTGCATCCAGTATTACCGCTCCTAAAGTAAAGGTGTTCTTTACGGTTTCCGACAAAATCTTTTGGGAATCATACACAGAGATTCTTGCAAGTATAATAAGCATTATTATTTCGATTACAAGATAGGTAAAGGGAAGAAATTCTATTTTTAATCCCAGTGCCCGTTCTCCAAAATACAACACCACCGATAAAACCTCTGCCGTTCCTAACAATACCGTATACAGCCATGAAGTTCTCTCCTGCCTTTTAAGACTTGCCAGTATAACTCCAAAACTGATACACGCTTCAATCGCCACCGCCACAAAGTAAATTGTGTGGTGAAAAGCATATTCTTTCACAAGATATGCATATCCGGATTCGTGATAAAGATTCGCAGATTTGTAATATGCGCCGGGTATCCAGGTGGCCGCATAGAGCTCCATATCCGCCAAAAGCCAGATTGTGACCACTGCCTTCGGAACATGTACCCCAAGAATACTGCAGATACACATAAACAGAAAAAACATTCCGAAGGTTCCGCAAAGATAGGTTAGCCTGTTGGCAAACAACGCCTCTTGTGTAACTGTGGATATGGTTATTCCCAGATATCCGAACATGGACACCGTCACCGTTCCCGCCAAAAGAAGGAAGGGGGTAATCTGACGATATTCCGATATTTTTACAAGTATGATTGCATTTACTACCGATATTGCCAATAGAATCAAATATACCAATGAATACATATTATACTCTCCCGCAAAAGTCGGTTTTGTCTGAATTGTCAGTAATTAGATATTATATTCTAATTATATTGGTGCAAATTATTCCCGTCAACCTGTTATTGTGGGGTTTAATCCCCGAAAATCTTTGCCTCCTCCACTTTCTTTTTATAGCGAAGGATTGTACTTTCACAAACCCATGCCGTTTGAAGTATTCGGGTATCTCGTGTGGGGTAATAATTCAACATATTCATTACGCATAAGCACACATCCTTAGCCTCACAATATTTTACGCAGGAAGTCACAGCACAATTTCCTATATAACAAAAAATACCCGTCTGCCGGACTAACCGGACACTGACGGGTATTTTTCTCAATTATGTTAGTGCAGGAAAAGGGACTTGAACCCTCATGATATTGCTATCACACGGACCTGAACCGTGCGCGTCTGCCAATTCCGCCATTCCTGCGAACAAAACATATTGTATTATCTTTAAACGTTGTTGTCAACCACTATTGCAGGCGGCATCGTATCAATAATGCCAATGACATCATCTCATATTGCAGGCGGCATCGTATCAATAATGCCAATGACATCATCTCATATTGCGGGTGGCATCGTATCAATCTCATATTCCCGACACATCGGCAATATTTCATGCACATCGCCACCGTACATTTCCGACATTATGATGCCCAAACTGCAATAATCTAAGATCTGGACTCGGGGATAAAGCTGTCGAAGATAAACATATCGTAATCTTTTCTGGCTTCCGCAAGTTCTTCCTCACTCTTAATGGTCCAGGCTGCGGCTCTGATTCCGTAAAGATTACGGCAGAGTCTTTTGGAAAGAGTGTTGGGATATTTTTTGTTGTATGCAATAAAATCCGGCTTTGAAAATACATTGAAAAGCAGATTTTTAAGGGCAATATTTACGATATTGTGCTTCATGCCTTCCTTCATGAAATTGTCGGAAAGCTGACCTCTCATAACGCCGGGATGCTTGTCCTTATACCACTTTACCATAAGAGGATTAAAGGACTCCATGCAGTACATTCCGTAATAGTTTCTGAGAATATTATCGGCGATGGGACAAAGTGATATATCGGTAGTCTCTCCCTTAAATTCCACAATAAGAGGCACTCTTCCATCTACCTCATTCAACACTTCTTCAAAAGTGGGAATGGTCTCCGTACTTCTCGCAAGCTTAAAGCGTTTTAAATCGCTGTAATAATACTCGTTAACTTTTCTGTCAACGCCGCACATTCTTTTCAAGTCAAAATCATGGAATACTACAGGTATCCTGTCCTTGGTGAGCTGTATATCCATCTCGATACCAAAACCGTACTCTATAGCTCTTTTGAAAGCCGCCATGGAATTCTCGGGATAGGCGGTCTCATTGTCGTGAAGACCTCTGTGGGCATAAAGCCAGTTAAGGTATTCCGAACTGTCGGGCTTATCAAAAACTCTGGGCAATATAAGAATAAAATACGCTATGGTTAGGCATATAAATACGGAAATTATAATCTCTATAAAAAGCAAATTAAAAACCTCTTTTCTGTTATGCGTCTACGTCAAGTGCTTCTAACGCCTTTTTCCTGCCGGGTATGGAATCACCGTGCTTAACAAAAAGCATTGTCACGAAGGACATAAACACGAATATGGTGGCATAGGGGAATAAGGTCGTAAACCTGATATCCAAAAATACTCCGGAAAAAATAGGTGTCACAGTCTGAGCCGCCATACTTGCGGTGTAATAGAAGCCTGTATACTTACCCACATCGCTGGATTTGGATAATTCCACCACCATGGGAAAACTGTTTACATTAATGGCTGCCCAGCCAATTCCCGCAAGGGTAAACAACACATTCATTATCACTATGCTGTGTCCC
>JAILPU010000121.1 GCA_024699395.1 Lachnospiraceae bacterium
ATCAGTAAAAAGGACAGTACCCTGGTTTCCGGCGGATATAATTACGTACTTGGAAAAGGAAATACAACATATTGCGCAGACAATGATTTCATATTTGAATCTTCATTTTCCAATACCTCTAAGAGGAAGGTGCTTTATAATGTATCGAGTCATTATCCCGGATATGTGATTAAGGATTTCTCAATTTCCGGTAACAGGGCTTATGTAAGGATGCAGAATCCGTATAATCGCGCATGGGCTAATGATACCTTTACTATTGTAGAAAAGAAAGTAGATAAAACAAAGGTTCAGGAATTTGTAAAGAGATTATATTCCCTCTGTATGTTCAGAGAAGCCGATCAGAAGGGGCTGGAGTACTGGACGACACAGTTCGCGGATGACGAGATGAACGCAGCACAAGTGGCTCATTTCTTTGTTTTCACAGATGAGTTTGTTAAAAAGGGATATTCGGATGAAGAGTTTATCCGTATCCTCTATCAGGTAATGATGGGAAGAGAAGCCGATGCCGGCGGTGTTGATTACTGGCTTGGAGAGATGAATGACGGCGGAAGCAGAGAATATATTTTGAACAGTTTTATAGCTTCACCCGAGTTTACATCCATTTGCGAGAGCTACGGCATTGAAAAAGGTAACGGAGTTGTTACCGAAGGCAGGAACAGAAATATTCATCTTACCCGCTTTGTTATAAGAATGTATGAGAAGGCTCTGGGAAGAGAATATGACGTTGACGGACTTAATTATTGGTGTAATGCCATACTTGATAAGAAACACACATTGATGGATATGTGTACCTGGGGATTTATAGAGTCTAAGGAGTTCCTGGACTTGAATACGTCGGATGATGAGTATATTCAGATAATGTACAGGACTTTCTTTGACAGAGAGTTCGATCAGAACGGCTACGATTACTGGATGGGAGAACTTACCTCCGGAAGAAAGGACAGAAGTAAGGTTTTGGCAGATTTTGCTTATTCCCCCGAATTTAGTGAAATTAAAGCGAAATTTGGCCTTTAAAACATACATACCTCTCAGAAAGCGCAGGCACAGCCTGCGCTTTCTAAATGTATAAGGTATCTGTAATGATATCTTTCTAAATCACCAGCAATTGTGAATTAAGAACCAATCTACTATGCCACCTGGAAGCGACGGGGACGATGTGTTTGCATGAGGGCCTTTGTATTCCGTCGGCGCTTAGCGAGATCAAGCGAAGCGCAGATTGAGTTTAGCGTCCGCTACGGAACACAAGGAGCGAGAGCGTGCCCGAATGCAAATATGTCGGCCCGGGCGACTCCGACCATGTAGGATCTTAATAGGTCTGTCGGCCCGGGCGACTCCGACCATGTAGGATCTTAATAGGTCTGTCGCCCCCAGGCGCCTCCAACTTGAATATTACGACGCGGTGGAATTTACTGCAATATATGATTTTTATAAAAATAAAAAAATTCGAAAAAAGTACTTGCATTTTTCAAAGGGATATATTATTATAAACAAGTCGCCGGTCAAACGGGACAAATAAATGGCTGATTGGTCAAGCGGTTAAGACGTCGCCCTCTCACGGCGAAAACAGGGGTTCGATTCCCCTATCAGCTGCTAAAACCCTTGTTTATACAAGGGCTTTTTTATTGCATTTTAATCTGGAAACCACAGAACAATTTTTAAATAATTATTGCATTAACAGAAAAATTGGTGTATAGTTTGTGGCATTGACGGCTTTGTTTGCAGAGCTGTATATAGGAAGCATTAACCGGAGGGGAAAATGGCTAAGTATTTGGTAATAGTGGAGTCACCGGCAAAAGTAAAGACAATAAAAAAGTTCCTGGGCAGCAATTATGAGGTAATGGCCAGCCAGGGGCATGTCAGAGATTTGCCCAAGTCCAGTCTCGGCATTGATATAGAAAACGATTATGAACCTAAATATATAACCATAAGAGGAAAAGGGGAATTGCTTGCGGGTTTGAGAAAGGAAGCCAAAAAGGCGGATAAGATATATCTCGCAACCGACCCTGACCGTGAGGGAGAAGCCATTTCATGGCATCTGTTTCACGCCTTGAATCTTAAGGATAAGAAGTTTTACAGAATTACATTTAATGAAATAACCAAAAATGCAGTAAAGGATTCACTTAAGGGCGCAAGAACCATAGATATGAAGCTTGTGGATGCACAGCAGGCTCGCCGCGTTCTCGACAGAATGGTGGGATACATGATATCACCCCTTCTCTGGGCCAAGATCAAAAAAGGCCTGAGTGCGGGAAGAGTGCAGTCCGTTGCCTTAAGAATCATCTGCGACAGAGAAAATGAGATAGATGCTTTTATTCCGGAGGAGTATTACACCCTTGATGTCGACCTTGCGGCAGGAGAGGGAGGTAAGGAAAAGACCTTTAAGGCCAAGTATTACGGCAATCAGAAGGGCAAAGTTAATCTTACCGGCAAAGAAGCGGTGGATAAGGTTATAGAATCATCAAAGAATGAGAAGTTTACGGTAATAGAGGAAAAGAAGAGTGACCGCACCAAGAAGGCACCACTACCCTTTACCACATCCACACTTCAGCAGGAAGCGGGAAAACTGCTTAATTATTCAACACAAAAGACCATGAGCCTCGCACAGCGCCTTTATGAAGGTGTTGACATAAAAGGAGAGGGTACCGTGGCGCTTATTTCATACCTTCGTACCGACTCCACAAGAGTCAGCGATGAAGCGGAGGCTATGGCAAAGGACTTTATCGGAAAATATTACGGAGAAGGCTATTATAACGGCAATCACACCGTAAAAAATGACAAGAAGAAGGTTCAGGATGCCCACGAGGCCATCCGACCCACTGTTTTGGAGAGAACACCTTCCGATGTCAAAGCCCAGCTCCCCAGAGACCTTTACAGGCTCTATAAGCTTATCTGGGACCGTTTTGTGGCCAGCAGGATGACACCTGCAATTTACGATACCGTAAGCGTAAAAATCGGT
>JAILPU010000135.1 GCA_024699395.1 Lachnospiraceae bacterium
CAGATGTTAGCAGCATAAATCGATTACAGGCCTAAAGGCATGAAATTGAAATTTACACCCAAAACGGGACTTGACTGACAGCCAAAAACAAACAGGTCGGATTTCAATTCAGCAATTGGTGATTTCTTAGCTTTATATTTATTTTAGTAAATACTTTTTCTAGTTTTCTGTTTACAACTTGTTTTTAAGTGTTTTTAAATGTATAATAATCTCACCATAATCTCACCAATAACCCCAATAATCTCGCCAGGGAAATATAAAAAAGGAGACTTATCGTATGTTATGCCAATTTACTTTTAAAAACTTTAAATCGTATAAAGATGAAACAATATTTGACTTTCAAGCTGCCACACTACCTGAATTCAAAGAAACGCTTATCACCGCAGAATCTGCACCCATGCTTCTTCCCGTTAGTGCAATTTATGGGCCAAACGGCGGGGGAAAATCAAACCTGCTTCAAGCACTTTCGTGTGTAATATCCACCATCGTCAAGCCTGTACATGAACTCGAAAAGAACCGTCAGCCCCTCATCCTTCAGCAGAAGGTGGATGTCACTCCTTTTTTGTTTGATGAAGTGTCTTCAAATGAACCAACAGAGTTTAAACTATTCTTCCTTATAGACAGTAATCTATACTGCTACTACATCGCTTTGACCAAAGATGAAGTTGTCTCAGAATCGCTATCACGCAAATCAGTCACCGGAAAAAGGTCTGCAGATATCTTCGATCGCGAAAAGAACAAAATTACACTTGGATACAGCATCAACAAAAAAAATATAAACATAAATGTCAATCCCAAAATGCCCTACCTTTCATTCCTTGCAATTAATTATGAAATACCTGAAATCAGCGGGGTAATAACCTGGTTTGAAAGTTGTATCATTCGTAATTACGCCAATCCGGTGACAGAGCATCAGACCATGATAGAAAAATATCCAATCTTCAAAGATCAATTCATAAAGGCTCTGAACGACATGGATATAGATATCACTGATTACCGCTACGATGAAGCCAACAAGCAGCTTTATACGAGGAGGCAACTCGGTAACAGAGAATATGAATTATCATTTACCGAGGAATCAGACGGCACAAGGAAACTGATTGCTGCTTTGCCGGTTATTTTACTTGCCCTTCGCGAAGGAAGACTTGTTATCATAGATGAGCTTGATGCAAAACTTCATCCCAAGCTTCTCCGTTATGTAATACTACTTTTTAAAAATAAGGAAATAAACTGCCACGGAGCACAACTGCTTTTCACATCTCATGATATGTCTACAATGAAAAACACCATCTTCCGACGTGATGAAATATGGTTCGCTGCATGTAATGAATCGCATGAAAGTGATATATATTCTCTACATGAGCTGAGAAATGAAGATGGAACATGTATCAAGAACACTGCCGCATATGACAAGCAGTATCTTGAAGGCCGCTATGGTGCTGATCCCTACCTTCAAAATATGCTGGGAGGTGCCTTCAAATGAGTCTTAAACCCTCAAAGAAAAGCGACCAAACCAAAAACTGGATGCAACCAAGGCGTGACCGGCGTAAGATGATTCAACCCGAATACCATTTAATTGTTACAGAAGGGACTGAAACAGAGCCCACATATTTTATGGCCATGGGTGATATTATAAATAAGAACTATCCTGATAGAATCAATGTAAAAGTAGAAGGCAAAGGCAACAATACCTTGAATCTGTACTCCAAAGCAAAAAATGATGTAAAAAACTCTGCAAACGTCTACCGACATGTTTGGATAGTTTACGATACCGATGATTTCCCTGCGGCTCACATTGATGAAACAGCCCGCCTATGCGAAGAAGATTCCGACTCAGATACAACATATCACGCAATCTGGTCAAACCAGTGCGTTGAACTTTGGTTCCTACTCCACTTTAGCTATATGCAATCTGACATTCACCGAAAAGAATATTGGTCAAAACTCACTGATGCACTTAAATCCATCGGTGAGGGAGACTATCATAAGAACCGAACCGATATGTACCGTATTTTATCTCCCTACATGGATACAGCTATAGCAAACGCGCAAAAACTTGAAGAAAACAATGTCGGAAAAGCTCCATCCAAATCCGCACCCGGCACAATGATTCACAATCTTATAATAAAACTTAAGCCTTATCTTAATCCCGAATTATAATAAATCAGCCGGAACCTTTCTAAATTCATCATCAGGTTCCGGCTGCTTTAAATTATTCTATCTCATTCTTCAATTGTCGACTCTGCGATTTGTCAATTCTCCCC
>JAILPU010000139.1 GCA_024699395.1 Lachnospiraceae bacterium
TATGGTTCATATAGACTTCTCTCTAAAACTACCGATTATTTGGAAGCTGCCGCATTGGAGTTTGAAGAACTCGTTGATGTGCTTCCGTAGTTACCGTAATTACCGTAATTACCGTAATACTTTCCGTAATACTTTCCGTAGTATTTTCCGTAATACTTTCCGTATGCACCCTTTCCGTCAAGTACAACCTTGTTAAGGACGCATCCCAAAATCTTACAGTTGGTTGTCTGCAACTGCTTGATGACACGTTGGGCGAAGCGGTAACTTATCTCTCCCGCAGCTATTACCATCATTATTCCGTCAGTATATTTGGATACGATAGCGGCATCGATAACGCTTCCCAAGGGGGGGGTATCAATGATTACTATATCGTACTGTTCTCTTGCTTCCTCCACCATCTTGGCGAAGCGCTGATTGTTAAGAAGCTCACTGGGGTTGGGAGGAACAGGTCCGGCAAATACCATTGTAAGGTTCTTGATATTGGTCTCGCAACAAACCTCCTCAAAGGAATATTTACCCACAAGATAATGGGTGAGTCCCAATCTTACTTTTCCTTTGTGATGTCTTCTTATAAGGACAGACTTTCTGAGATCCGCATCGATAAAGCAAACCTTTTTATCGGATTTGGCAAAAGCAACCGCCATCTCATAAGAAACCGAAGATTTTCCTTCATTGGGGGTGCAACTTGTAACAGCCACAACCTTTATATTCTCCCCTGCAAATTCCACATTGGTTCTTAATGTCTTGTATGCTTCTGTGGATCTGAAATCCAGATCTCTTTTCTTTAATTCCACGTACTGCATTTATGTTCCCTTTCCGTAAGGCTAATTTACGCCTGCGTTACTGTCAAAGCTTGATGATGAGCTTGAAGATGTGTGAGCCACCTGCCTCTTTTTCCTTCTGATAATACCGGCCGAATCGTTTTCGCCGTCGTTTTCTTCTTCGCTGTAAGGAATAATGGCAAGGGTACTGAGTCCCAAATGTCTCTCCACGTCCTCGCTTAATTTAATGGTATCATCCATCATATATCTTAAGATAATAACAAAGGCTGCAAACGCTCCTCCAAGGAAAGCTCCTATAAGAGTCCATTTCTTCTTGGAAGGTGCTGAAGGCTTAGTGGGCACATTACCCTCGTCCACCAGATTAACCGCTTCAATATCCATTACTTCCTCGATACGAAGCTTAGCCTCATTTCTTATCTCATCCACTATCTCTTTGGCTCTCTCGGGGTTGGTATCAGTATATGTTATATTGAGAATACGTGTTCCCGTAGGGTTCTCAACCTTAAGATCCTTGATAATTCCGGAATAAGACTTATTTAAATTAAATGTATCGATCACTCTCTCCACAACATACCTTGAAGTGATAAGCTCGGTATAGTCCTTGGTGAGCTGTGTTCCCATCTGCACATCGGAATATGTAAGATTTCTTGACTGATCGCTCTTATTAAGGATAACTATTCTGGTTGTGGAATTGTAGGTGGGTGTAATGGCGAACTTAGCCACCGCAAAGCAGGCGCCTCCCACTATCACTGCGCAAAGTACTATGATCCAAAGCTTGCTCATAAGTACCAGCACTATCTCCCAGAGATCTATCTCCAATACATCATCCTTCTTGTTCTCGTTCATTGCTAAACCTTTCTATTTCCAAATATTTCAAAGGATTGGAATACATAAGCTTTCTTGCGGTATCATATCCAAAGTTCTTCATTATATATTCCGCACATTCCTTAAGATCCGTATTCCTTCTTGTGTCCCTGTGGGCATCGCTGGCCACAAAATCCACAAGCCCTTTTTTGATAAGCCTTTTAACCTGTTTCTGTATCTCATGGCCTATCTTTCCGATAACGGAATCGCCGTTTACCTGAACCCGACACCCCATGGTTCTTATCTGTGCGATTCCCTCGTCATTCTTTTCATTAAGTCTTGCATATCGCTCCACATGGGCCAGTATGGGTTCATATCCCAAACTTATGAGATTTCTCAGGGATGCAATTATATAATGCTTATCCGCCATGGGTTCAAACTCCACCAAAACCAAAGAAGTACCGTTCATGGTGAGAATTTTCTCCTCCTCCAGAAGGTCGAGGCAATCTTCTCTGTAGTACACCTCACATCCCGGAAGAATTTCAACATCAACCCGGTTATTATATGCTTCTTTCTTTAATCTGTCAATAAGTGTACGAACCACCTCGGGATCGGCGTCACCCTTTCCCGGCATATTATGAGGTGTTGCAACTATTATCCTGGTTCCGTTTAAATATGCAATCTTAAGCATATTTAACGCCATTTCCAGGCTCTTGCATCCGTCATCAATCCCCCAAAGGATATGGGTATGCATATCTATAATAGGAAAATTAATATCAACCGGCCGGCTTTTTTTGAACAATCCCGTAGTCTTCGCCTCCCCACATAGGAGGCACATTATTTGGTGGTTTTACCTCCCGGTACTCACAAATGCTTGTGGTAGCTTTTTATATACTCAAAATCAAAACCATTTTATACCATGCTTCGGATTGTTGCAACATTTTTTGTTTACTTTTTATATAATGTATAATTTTCGTATGCTTTATAGTTTAAAATCGTTATTTTTTACTCACATTAAGGAACCTCCCATCCGTGATATAGCATCTCGGGTTACAAGTGAGGTTAGTAAACAATCGCCGAATTATTTCCTAATGAATAATCTCCGACAAAGTCCTTATAACGTTATCGATTTCTATGGGTTTGGAGAGATGAGCATTCATTCCCGCCTCCTTTGATTTCTTAACATCCTCATCAAAGGCGTTGGCCGTCATGGCGATAACAGGAATAGTCTTCGCATCCGGTCTGTCCATACCTCTTATCAGCGCTGCTGCCTCAAGTCCGTTCATAACCGGCATCATAATATCCATAAGAATGGCATCAAAGGAACCGGGGGCGGATTTCTCAAACATTTCCACAGCTTCCCTTCCGTTATATGCGCATTCTATTATGGCTCCAGCATCACAGAGAAGTTCCCTTGCAATCTCCATATTAAGGAGGTTATCCTCCACCAAAAGTATCCTGTCACCCACAATTCCGCTCTTGGTATTCTTGGTATTGCCGGTCGTCTTGGCATCGTCGCAGTCAAAGGTGAACCTCAAATCGAACCTTGTTCCCTTCTGGGCTTCACTTGCCACATCGATGGTTCCTCCCATCATATCCACAAGGTTCTTGGTGATGGCCATTCCAAGTCCGGTACCTTTGTAATCCGTTCTTCCTCCCTGATCTTCCTGGGAGAAAGCATCCCAGATGTGATCGATAAATTCAGGCTTCATGCCCACACCTGTATCATATATGGTGATATGGATCCGCGACTTATTATCAGTAAAGCCTTCCTCCTCCATAATAAATCCTATGGTACCGCCGTCATTGGTAAACTTCACGCTGTTTCCCAGTATATTAATGAGGATCTGTCTCAAATGAAGCTCGTCACCCAAAAGCATGGGATGGGGCAAATCCTTATAAACTTTTATAAACTGAATGCTTCTTCCCAGAAGTTGACCTTCTATTATGGCACTGCAGGCATCCGCCAAAACCGTAAGGTTCATGGGCTTATGCATTATCTCAATCTTACCGGACTCGATTCTGGTCATATCCAGAACATCGTTTATAAGACTTAAAAGGTGATGTGATGCGGTATCAATCTTGGCCAGACATTCTGCAACCCTCACCTTGTCATCAAGATGTCTTCTTGCTACCTCAGCCATACCCATAACGCCGTTTATGGGAGTTCGTATATCATGGCTCATATTGGAAAGGAATTCGGATTTGGCACGGTTTGCAGCCTCCGCAGTCATGGCCGCATCACGGAGTTTTTGCTGGGTCTCCATCTCCTTTTTAACAAGTCCCGTGTTGTCCACACAACAGATTACCGCTCCCGTACCTTCATCATTGGTTCTTATGTACTGGAGCTGGAAATTACGTCTCTCGTTCTGGATAATGGCAATAAAATCAACATTGAGCATTTCTCTCATGCTCAAGGTCTCAATAATATTGTCCCTGTCGGTCAATCGTTTTACTCTTTCCTTGTCCTCGTCCACCACGTGTCTGTCAATAAAACGCGCCATATATTCACTGTAGTGAACCATTGTACTCTTGGCGGACATATACTGCCCCAGTACCATATAAGGTCTGAAATAATCCGTCAAAAGATCCGTATAATAAACAGCTCTGAAACTTCCCGCTATCTTGTCTAAGATCCTGTGCTCCTCATCGGAAAGTCTTCTTCTTAAGATTTCTCCACGTCCCAAAGCTGCCGCCACTCTTATGAACAAAAGATCGTCTGTGGCAAATCTGGGGTTATCCACCTTAATAAAGCCCGCAAGCTCGTCATCGTTAAGAATGGGGGCTGCCAGAACTCCCTCAGCAAAGGAGCCGTACAGAATTCTTTCACCGAAGGGATCCTTTCCCTCCTCCACATCCTCCATGGTGAGATAGAAAGGTCCTCTGGTGTTAAATTCAAAGGTCCAGTCTCCCAACATTGATATGGTAAGATTCTGATTTTCTTCAATAAAAGGACTTACCCCTTCTCTGCAATATTCATATGTATTGGAGAATGACAGTTTATCCCTGTTAACCTCATAAACGCACGCTCTGTCCGCATTATAATAATTCCCCATCACGGCAACAATCTGCTTCATGGCGCTGTCGGGGTCCTTCTCCTCGTATAAAACAGACACCAGATCGTGAACACCGTTTTCCTGTGCCAGTGCCGAACGAACCTCTGAGTCTTTTTCACCGAAACCTATAACAAGCTCGTTTACGCTTCCTCTTAACTTTGCAAACTTAACCTCACAGTATTTATGCTCATTGTTAAGGTAAGTAACGGTATAGGTTTTGTGAGCCTCCACCTGTGAAAGTACATTGCTCTTGGCAAGTTTTTCCCTCATGGTGGTCCTGTCGCCCTTATGAACCTCATATGTGATATAGCTTCCTATTATCTCATCATAGTTCTCGCGGTCCAGTTTATCGTCCAGGAATTCTTCAAACTCCACTCCCGGCACATCCATAAACTTGGTAATGGTATCTTCTGAAATATTGTAAAAATATATTCGGGAATAATCGCTGGCAAGCGCCTCCACCATCCCCTGGTTACGCTGCTCTTCCAGTTTTCTTGCAAGTTCTGCGCTCACATCCCTGTCTCTGTTGTGAAGACCCATTATAAAGCCTTTTATCTTCTCCGGGTCGTCCCTGTCTCTGTCGGCGGTGAATTTCATCTGATAATTGTGAATCCGCCCCTCTATCTCAAGCCTGAAATCTGCCAGAAATGTATTGCCCGCCGCAAGCTTACTTAAGATATAATCCCTGTTGACCTCTCTGATAAATAAAGGCACATCCTCTCTCACCACAAGCCGCTTACACAGTTCGGTCATTCTGGTATAGAATATCCTCTCGTCTCTCCATCCCGGGATAGCCCCTGCAATAAGTTTGCTGAGACGATATATATGAACGCTATCCTTCATGACATCTTCATGAATGGTAATATACAAAACTTCCTCAAAGTCATCCGTAAGGCCTTCCACAACCGCAAGGGTCTCCGTATCCGTAAGCCTTGACTTTCTTCTTCTGTACAATTCGCTGTGAAGAAGTGTCGCCACACTCTTTAACAGGAAAGTATTATTAACCCTGTTCCACGCATTGTCCACGCAAAGGAAGCCCACATTCACGCCCTGCTCCGATATAGGCACGACTATCATGTTGGCTATATTATTACCCTGCATCTCCTCCTTAAGTCTGCTTCCGGTCTTCATCTCGTCCTCGGGGTAACGTATCACATATTCGCTTCCCTTTTTGCAAATGGAAATATCGGCAAAGAATTTTAAAAATTCCCTTCCGGAACGTTCATCCTTAAGGCTGGTTACACCTTTTTTAACATATTCATACGCGCAGTTAAGAATATTGCCCTGGGCTGCGATATCATACATATACACCCTGTCCGCCGTGTAATATTCGGCAACATTTTCAAGGAGTGAGTCAACCTGATCCTTTATGTCATCGCTTTCACTCATTCGGTCAATGATCTCAACGCACCTTCTGAGTACAGCCTCATTCTCTCTTATAAGCTGCTGGTACTCATTGGTCATGGAAGCATACTTATCAAGAGTCCTTATGGTAACAACAAGTCTTATGGGACTGTTTTCCACCGTTTCAAGCACTCTTATAAGACACCTTTTCCAATCACCGTTCTTAAGTCTGTAGGTGATCTCTCTGGTGTCGGCTTCTTCCATATACTTTTTCATGCCGGCGGAAGTCTGAAGGTTGTCAAAATATGACCTG
Source organism: Lachnospiraceae bacterium (assembly GCA_024699395.1). Classification (GTDB taxonomy): domain Bacteria; phylum Bacillota; class Clostridia; order Lachnospirales; family Lachnospiraceae; genus Acetatifactor. Next base: position 6,300 of record JAILPU010000139.1, read on the forward strand.
TGCTCAGTGGCAACCTCTTCCACCACTTTTGCTATTCCGTCTTTGTAGAGACCGATCTTAGGAAAATCAGGATATCTTTGCCCGGAATCATTGAAAAAATAGTACATATCCGCGGGTATATCCACGAGAATACAGCTTAGCTGCTCATCCATCACGTAATTTTTGGCCATTCTCTCCAAAATTTCCGTGTTTTTATCGCCAAATCCTAAGATTACATCCCTTAATTCCGTTCCGGGATCCATTCTGTAAGCCACCATCTTAATGTGGTGGATTTCACCGTTTACATATCCTCTGAAGGTCTTGGTAAAATAATATCCTCTTGAAAATCCGTTTCTTATACCCTCTATGGAGATGTCGTACAGAAGCTTGTCAATATCCTCCCGTACCACCAGATCCTGAGCCCACTCCCTTATCTGATCGTGGTAATCCCTTGTTTCATCAAATTCCGTGGGAAGAAGGCCTTTAGCGAAATCCGAATGGGCTATAACCCTAACTTTCCCCGTTATAAGATCAAGCCTGTAAGCACAGCCGTATTCACTCACCACCGAATCTATTACAAGCTTTTCATGCTCCGTGAGCGCATCCCGGCCCTTTGCTGTTATGTCCGTTTTTACATCCGGAGCATTATTCTGGGCATTGAGCCTGTCAATGTTCATAACAGCTCCTATGACCAGGTCTCCTTCTTCAGTGCCCATAAATCTGACGGCATAATTCGAGGTGATATTAACAAGCTTTCCCGTAAAATTCTTGCTTACACTGGAAACAGACTTAAGCCTCGACTTAAGTCTGGGAAAATCAATCTCTTTTATCAGTCTGGCAGCTTCCTTCTCTCCTGCCATGGTAAGAATAAGCTGATCCAGTTTCTCACACACGGTAAGGGTATCATCCAAAGATGCGATAACCTGTTCAACTTCATTATTATAGCTTATGATCTCTGCATTACGGGCATCTATATCCACCAGAAACGAGACTTCGCATTCCCCCACAAGAGCCTCTATCACAGATAATTTTTCTTTTTCACCCATTTCAATAAGCCTATGTATCATAATCAGCTATACTCTCCCTCATGATAAAATCCACATCAATACCATTATAACTTTTATATTCAGACTTTTCTATAGATTTTTATATAAAAACAGAATTCCCTTCCGCAATGGACGCACTTCGATAAAAATGATAGAATACGGATATCGGCGTTTAGCCAATTTAATTAAACAGGAGACACAAAATGGAATTCTTGGGAATCACCAAAAAAGAGCCCGGCAAATTTATTAACAGATACAATCTTACCTACCGGACCAAAGACAACAAAGAAAAAATATATGAGATAATAAGCCGCGACAAGGATATAAAAAATTTTTCCGACCTTCATGACAAGCCCGATGACGCCGTTGTGCTTATAATGCACAACAAAGAGGGGGATAAGCTCTTACTCAATAAGGAATTCAGGCTTTCCGTGGGAGAATGGGTCTACAATTTTCCCGCAGGTCTTATAGAGCCCGGAGAAGCCCCCACCGAAGCGGCCAAAAGGGAATTAAAAGAAGAAACAGGCCTTGACCTTATAGAAATAACAGATACCCTCCCCACCAGCTACGGTGCTGTAGGTTTTTCCAACGAAAAAAATCTCACCATAATAGGTGTTGCTTCCGGAGAATTCGCGGAAAGTTCTTCAACAGTTGAGGAAATTGAAGCAGGCTGGTATGGCAAAGAGGAATTAAGAGACCTTTTAAAAACCGCCCGCTTTGCGGCAAGAACCCAAACCTACTGCTATCTTTTTGCAAACATGGAATAAAAAAATCAAAGAGGCATTGCCATGATTAAAACAAAAGAACTCTATTACGAAGATCAATATATGAAATCCTTTACCGCCACTGTGCTTGAATGTACCGAAAAGGGTGCGGATTATATCATTGTTTTGGATCAAACCGCATTTTTCCCGGAACAAGGCGGTCAATCCTCAGATACAGGTCTTATCGCGGGCATTCCCGTATCTAAAGTTACCATATCAGACGGAATTATATACCATTACTGTAATGATGCCGTCCCCGAAGGTTTCCTGGTTGAATGCACCGTTGACTTTGACAGACGATTTTCATTTATGCAGTGTCACAGCGGCGAGCATATGTTTTCAGGTACGGTTCACAACCTCTTGGGTGGGGAAAATGTGGGATTTCATTTAAGTGATAATACCGCTACCATGGATTTCAATATAAAACTCACCAAAGAAGAGCTCCGTAAGGTTGAAACCATCGTCAACCAAAAAATCTGGGAAAACGCCCCCATAATCTACAGATACCCTACCTTGGAAGAAGCGAAGGAACTGGATTTCAGATGTAAGATTGATTTAATGGAAGGCATAAGGATTGTTGTAATCCCGGGAGTTGATGCCTGCGCCTGTTGCGCTCCCCATGTGGCTCACACAGGGGAAATCGGACTTTTTAAAGTGACCGGTACGGAAAGTAAAAAAGACGGCATCCGCGTCCACTTTGCGGCAGGGCAAAGAGCCCTTGAATATATCAATTCCCTTTGCGACTGCGCCACGGATACCGCTTCATATTTATCTGTTTCCTCCCTTAATCTTTTAGAGACCGTTAAAGGCATGAAGGAGGATTCACAAAACCTTAAATTTAAACTGTCGGGACTAAGTGAAGCCCTTCTTATAAAGGACGCTGAGGCCCTTTTTTCGTCAGAGCCCAATATCTGCCTTTTTGCCGACGATATCGACATGAATACCGCAAGGCGTATAGTCAATAAACTTATGCCCACTAGAGAAGGTTACGTTGGAGTATTTATCCCCTCATCAAACCGCCATAATTTTATAATCGGCAGCAATACAAAAGACTGCACCAAACTGTGCAGTCTCTTATCCGAAAAATATGATCTTAAGGCCGGTGGGAGCGCTTCAATGATTCAGGGCTCCACCGCCGAAAGTAAAGAAACTATACTTCACTTCCTACCTTAGCCGCTCTCTCAAGAGCGGCATCTATATGCGCGCAGAAATTCTTGCGGCCAACCTTTTCCACAAGACCGTCTTTTTCCATGGTCTTCATAGGCTGTTCATTTACATGTGAGAATATAAGGGTA
>JAILPU010000157.1 GCA_024699395.1 Lachnospiraceae bacterium
TACTCACGAGATGGGATTTGCAAGGGAAGTGGGAACCAGAGTTTTGTTTATGGATGAGGGAAAGATATTAGAGTCGGGAACTCCCGAAGAAATCTTTGCACATCCCAAGAATGAGAGAACCAAATCTTTTCTTGGTAAAGTATTATGATTAATAAGCTGTTACAGCTTAAAAATAGGAGGATTTATATGAAAAGAATATTAAAGAAACTTGGTGTAATGGCTGTCGGTGCGGCTATGCTCGTTATGACAGCAGGTTGTGGTAAGACGGATTCGGACAAGATCGTGTTCGGTACAAATGCTGAATTCCCTCCTTTTGAGTTCGTGTCTTCAAGCGGAGTGATCGGAGAGTATGACGGTATCGATATGGCAATCGTCAAGAAGATCGGCGAAGACAGCGGTAAAGAGGTTACCATCAACAACATGGAATTTGACTCACTTCTCATCGCTCTTGACAAAGGTCAGGTTGATGCGGTTATTTCAGGTATGACCATTACCGATGAGAGAAAGGAAGCTGTTGATTTCTCAGAGCCTTATTATACCGCGACTCAGGTTATGATCGTAAAAGAGGGAAGCGATATTCAGAAAGCTTCCGATATGGCTGACAAGAGAATCGTTGTAATCCAGGGTTACACCGGTGAGATTTGCGTTCAGGATTTGGGCTACGAATATGAGGCCTTCAAAAAAGGAACAGAGGCTATCATGGAGCTTAAGAACGATAAGTGCGACGTAGTTGTTATCGATTCCGCAACAGCTGAAAAATACGTAGCTGACAATGAGGGACTTGCAATTGTGGAGGATCCTTCGGCTTTCGGTATTGAAGAGTACGGAATCGCTGTTAAGAAGGGAAATACAGAGCTCCTTAAGCTCATTAACGATTCACTTTCAAAGATGATTGCAGACGGTACGGTTTCAGAGCTTGCCGCTCAGTATGCCGAGACTGAGGAGTAATCCAAAGAATAAACCAACAAATGTATCGGTTGATAAACCGGGGAATACGTAGGTAGAAACCTGAGAGTAACCCGGGGAATATTACAGATAGAAAACGGTGAATAACCCCGGGAAAAAACCGGGGAATCGGTTTGGATATATGACAGACTGTAATTGCTAAATAAAAAATGGGCATAAAAAGACTGCCCCGTGGGACAGTCAGTTTATCATATATTCCATAAATTTTCTGCACATGTCAGTGTGGGGGGCGTTGTAAAGAACTGCAAATACAGCGCCCTCTTCTGCATTTGTAACATAAAAGCTTGTGCTAAGCGGAGGCTTTTCCTGATCGAGAACTATGCCTACACATACCGGCTCTTTCATTAGCTCGGGCTTGAAGGGATCGGGTTTTTCGATTTCCTCCGTATCCTTCATCTCGCTAAGAGCCTGCTGACATTCCTCCACAACAGCTTTGTCAATGTAGAAGAGCTGACCCTCCGGTCTTTCCCTATCTTCCTTGGGAAGAACTTTGTCCAGTTCCATAAAATCATCCTGGTATGCGTAGTAACTGATAACATCCACGGAGCCCACCATCATATCCAGCTCCGATGCGGATACATAGGCGGTCAGTTTTTGCATCGAATAAACAGAGGCCTGGGATGTGCCTTCCAAATCTATGGCATAGGAATCATCCAGCGAGATTTTTTCTTTTTTGGTATTGATGCCGGCATATTTGGGAAATTCTTCCTGAACCGTAGGGGAATCACCGGTTATTGTATTGCATAAAGCCACATTTAATACAGTGTCTTTAGCGGTTATTCTTTCATAAATAAAAATGCTGAGAACTATAATTACAAACAGTCCCCCAAGGGTGTGGAATTTGTAATAATCCCAGAAATATGAGAGCTTTGTCTTGAAATCGGCATTCTTGATTTCTTCACGTTCTTCTTTAAATTCATCGTAAACAGGCATGCTTACCTCCCGAACAAAAACTAATATTTTTAATGACGACCACCATATTATACTCCAAGAAATGCAAATAGACAAAAAAAATCTGGGTGGAAGACCGGACATTATAGATTGTACTATAATAGGGGTATGCTTTTGGGAGGGATTGGCTGTAGCATTTATGTATTAAAGCTTAAGTAAATCAGAATGACTTCCGGTATCGACTAACGTTAGAGTAAGAATGTCGTTTTCTATAAGATATATCAATAACCAATCAGGTTTAATATGGCATTCACGGAATCTTTCATAATTTCCGGATAAGCCATGATCTTTATATTTTTGTTCCAAGGGTTTGCCTTGACGTAGTTTATCTATTGTATCATCAAGAAGAGAGATATCAAGGCCACGTTTTTTCATGAGTTTATAGCTTTTCTTGAATGCCGTGGTGAATTTTACTTCGTACATTTCAGTCCTCCAAGGCTTTCTTTAATTCTTCCATAGAAGAGTATCCTTTTACATTGGAATCGTGAGAAATGTTTTTCGCTTCAGCCATAGCATCAAGGGTTGCCTTGTTATAGTTGGGCATTTCTACAGAGAAGGGAAGTCCTCTGCGAAGAACGCATTGGTGAAGAAAAAGATTTACTGCACCGGACATATCCAGTCCGAGACTGTTAAATAGTGAGGTTGCTTGTTTTTTAATCTCTGAATCTATTCTGATTTGTGTAGGAGTTGTTGCCATAGTAATCACCACCTTTCAATTAGATTATAATCATATTGGTTTACAATGTCAATCAAAATAGCCACATTCTGGTTTTTGCATATTTCTGATGGTAAATAGCAACCCGAGAGTCCCGTTTGTACTCCAAGAATCCCATTTTGTAAATGAGATTCCTGTTTTGTAAGCGAGATTCCCCTTTTGTAAACGAAAATCCCGTTTTGTAAGCGAGATTCCCGAGTTTTCATGTGTACCTTGACATGATATAATGCGTTCAGCAGAAAAAAGTGTATAAGAAACCAAAGATCAATTCCCTCTCGAAATTTTTGTATTCGGAGAATCCATCCCTGT
>JAILPU010000185.1 GCA_024699395.1 Lachnospiraceae bacterium
TAGAGGACAATCAAGCAAAATAAGATAATTAGGAGGATCAAAACATGGATTTTAACGAGAATTTTATTTTAGGCTGTTCAGCTATAGGTGCCGGACTTGCAGTTATTGCCGGTATCGGACCCGGTGTAGGACAGGGTATCGCAGCAGGTCATGCAGCAGCAGCAGTAGGACGTAATCCCGGAGCAAAGGGTGATGTTACCAGTACCATGCTTCTCGGACAGGCCGTTGCCGAGACAACAGGTCTTTACGGTTTGCTTGTGGCAATACTGTTGTTATTCGTAAAACCTCTTTTACCCTAAGTTACTAAAGGAGATAGATAATGATACTTTTAACCGCAGTAGAGACTTACAGCAGACTCTTCGGCCTTGACTGGCAGCTGCTTGCGGACGCAACCCTTACGCTTATTGCGGTCTTTATCCTGTTTCTGGTGATGAGTTATTTCCTCTTTAATCCTGCCAAGAAGATTCTTGAAGATCGTGCAAACAGGATAAAAGATGAGCTTGAACAGGCTGACAAAGCAAAAGAGGAAGCAGAGGGGCTTAAGGCACAGTATGACGAGAAACTCAAAAAAGCCGACCGTGAAGTGGAAGGCATTATGAGTGAAGCCAGAAGCCGTGCTCTTGCCAATGAAAGTCAGATAATCGCTGAGGCCAAAAAAGAGGCCGGACATATCATGGACAGGGCTCATACCGAAGCCGAGCTTGAAAAGCAGAAGGTTTGCGACGATGTTAAGAAGGAAATCATAAGCGTTGCCTCAGTCCTTGCAGGCAAGGTTGTGGATTCCAATATCGATACTACTATACAGGAAAAGCTTATAGACGACACATTGAAGGAAATAGGTGATAGTACATGGCAAAGTTAGTCTCTAAAACATATGGGGAAGCTTTGTTTGAAATTGCCACCGCCAAAGAAGATGCCTTGCGTGATGAGATAATGGATGAGGTCTGTGCCCTTAAGGAGATTTTTCTTTCCAATAAGGAGTTCACAAGAGTTATGCTTCATCCCGGCATTGCCAAGACAGAGAAGATGGAAGTCTTGAAAAATGTGCTTTCGGGGCGGGTCGATAACGAATTGGCAGGTTTCCTTTTCCTTGTATTGGACAAGGAACGCTTTAGCAGCATAGACGAGATTTTTGAGTATTTCATCACAAAAATGAAGGAATATAAAAGAATCGGTGTATGTCATGTGACAACTGCTGTAGAGCTCAGTGAAATACAAAAGACAAAGGTGCTTGAAAAGGTTCAGACCACAGGCGGGTTTGAACGGATGGAAATGCACTATGAGGTGGACAAGAGCCTTATAGGCGGAATGCGTATAAGGATAGGCGACAGGGTGGTTGATTCCACCATCCGCACCAAATTAGACGAACTTACTAAACAATTATTACAGATCCAGTTGGGTTAACCACTGGAAGAAAGGTGCCACAGAACAATGAATTTAAGACCGGAAGAAATAAGTTCTGTAATAAAAGAGCAGATTAAGAGATATGAATCCACTCTTGAGGTATCCGATGTAGGCACTGTTATTCAGGTTGCTGACGGTATCGCCAGAGTTCATGGTCTTGAAAATGCAATGCAGGGCGAACTTTTGCAGTTTCCCGGAGATATTTACGGCATGGTCTTAAACCTTGAGGAAGACAATGTCGGTGCGGTTCTTTTGGGAAGCGGCAAGAATATTAACGAGGGAGATGTGGTAAAGACCACAGGCCGAGTTGTTGAGGTTCCCGTTGGTGATGCTTTGCTTGGAAGAGTAGTTAACTCCTTGGGACAGCCCATTGACGGTAAGGGACCTGTTCAGACTGACAAATTCCGTAAAATTGAGAGAGTTGCCAGCGGCGTTATCACACGTAAGAGCGTTGATACACCTCTTCAGACAGGTATTAAGGCTATCGATTCCATGATTCCCATCGGAAGAGGACAGCGTGAGCTTATTATCGGTGACCGTCAGACAGGAAAAACTGCAATTGCCCTTGATACCATAATCAATCAGAAGGGGCAGAATGTGAAATGTATCTATGTTGCCATCGGTCAGAAGGCTTCTACCGTTGCCAACATAGTTAAGACTTTGGAGGAGTACGGTGCAATGAATTATACCACTGTTGTTGTATCAACAGCCAGTGACCTTGCACCCCTTCAGTATATAGCTCCCTATGCCGGATGTGCCATAGGTGAGGAATGGATGGAGAACGGAGAGGACGTGCTGGTTATCTATGATGACTTGAGTAAGCACGCTACCGCATACAGAACACTCTCCTTGCTCCTTCGTCGTCCACCCGGACGTGAGGCTTATCCCGGTGATGTTTTCTATCTTCATTCAAGACTGTTGGAGAGAGCCGCAAGAATGAGTGAAGAATATGGCGGAGGATCTCTTACCGCTCTTCCCATAATTGAAACACAGGCGGGAGACGTTTCCGCATATATTCCTACCAATGTTATCTCCATAACAGACGGACAGATATATCTTGAGACGGAAATGTTCAATTCCGGTTTCAGACCGGCTATCAATGCGGGACTTTCGGTTTCCAGAGTAGGTGGTGCCGCACAGATTAAGGCTATGAAGAAGATTGCAGCTCCCATCAGAACAGAGCTTGCTCAGTACAGAGAACTTGCAAGTTTTGCTCAGTTTGGTTCGGAGCTTGACGACGATACCAAAGAGAAGCTGGCTCAGGGTGAGAGAATTAAAGAGGTTTTGAAACAGCCTCAGTATCAGCCCATGCCCGTACAGTATCAGGTAATAATGATCTACGTTGTCACACGTAAGCATCTTCTTGATGTGCCCGTTTCCGAGATAAATGAGTTTGAGAAGAAATTCCTTGAGTTCCTTGATACCAAGTATCCCGAGATTCCCGGCACTATAGCTTCAGAGAAGACAATGAGTGAGGAACTTGAAGAAAAGCTCATCAAGGCAATAGAAGAATTCAAGGCAGACAGAAAGTAGGTATATTATGGCATCAATGCGTGATATTAAAAGGCGCAGGTCAAGTATACAGGGAACGCAGCAGATAACAAAAGCCATGAAGCTGGTTTCCACCGTTAAACTGCAGAGAGCAAGAGCAGGTGCCGAGAAGACAAAAGCATACTTTGACTGTATGTACCGCACCGTTAACGATATTCTTAACAGAGTGGGTCATATAGATCACAAATACCTTAACACTCCGGCAAGTGACAAGAAAGCTGTTTTGGTAATCACTTCCAACCGCGGTCTTGCGGGTGGATACAATTCCAATGTGGTAAAGCTTG
>JAILPU010000191.1 GCA_024699395.1 Lachnospiraceae bacterium
GACGGTTTTACCGGTGAGGGTGATTACGAGACGGAATGTGATTTTTACTGTGATATCCTGATTAAAAACGGCGTCTTAAGTGAACATATTCTAAGGGAAGACAAGGCGACTTTTACCAAAGAAAACGGAGTTTTTTCGCAAAAGGTACTGAGTGAAGCGAATGTTAATGTGAGAAAAGCTATGATAGTATGCAAAGCTTTTCATGCAAGGAGATGTCTTATATATTACGCCAATGCATTCAAAAATTGTGACCTTCGTGTAATACCTGTGCCTGAGGCCTACCCCGACACTGTGAAAGATAACTGGTTTAAGTCAAAACGGGGAACAAGAAGAGTCCTGTCGGAACTGGCTAAGTGCTCAAACCAGTGTGCGGAGGATCTGAGGGAACTGATATCGGGTCAGGGAATCCAACAGAGCTAATAGCAAAGATGATAGAAGAGATCGTCAAAATGTAATCATGGATGAATGTGTGAACCGGTAATGGAATCAGGAATCCTGAATTGATAATACATGAGACAGATATGAGTATTGATAATTCCGGATGCTTGATGAGACTGATAACATGGTTGTAAATTGTGTGCGGATGGCAGATGAAACCAGCCGGATAATTATGTATGACCGGCGCACCGAATTGGTGTCGAAACATAGAATCGTGCCGGCATATGACGCCGGCAATCAAGTTGAAAAACATGTGTAGCAAATGAAAGGAGACAATATGGCTGAGATAAATATTAATTATGACAATTTTGAAGAGGAAGTAGTTAATTCGGACATTCCTGTTCTTGTGGATTTCTGGGCGCCCTGGTGCGGACCCTGCTCCATGCTTTCTCCCCAGATAAGTGAGATTGCCTCAAAGTATGAGGGGAAGCTTAAGGTGTGCAAGGTCAATATCGATGATGAATTGAAGCTGGCCCAGAAATTTAATATTATGAGCATTCCCACAATCCTTCTTTTTAAGAACAAAGAGAGAGTTGAGAGACATACCGGATTTATTACCGGGGATGAGCTTATGGCCCAGTGGGAAAAATATTTGTAGGATATGAGAGAGTAATATGTTTGTTTTTTGCAACGACCCTCTTTTGATCCCTGAGTCACAGGCGCTGGCAGAGAGACTTAAGGTGCCTTTTGAAAGTGATATACCGGGGAGAGAAGGCGAGATACATATTGAAAAGACAGATGAAGGCCTTTTCCTCAGGCGGGAGGGCCTTTCTTTTTGCGTTGATACCGAAAAGGTAAAAAAGCGGATTAAAACCGGGAATCTCCAAAAGGAGATGATAGTGTCCGCCGTTAACATCAAAAAGCACACGGGAACTTTAAAAGTGTTGGATGCCACCGCAGGGCTGGGGGAGGATTCCTTTATCCTTGGGGCAGCAGGATTTGATGTTACCATGTATGAATATAATCCGGTGATTGCAGCACTTTTGGAGGACGGGCTTAAGAGACTCTTTTACAATCCCGAATTTGCAATGCTTAAAGAGAGGTTGCAACTCTGTGTGGGTGACAGCATAAGTGCCATGAAGGAAATGAAGGGTGAGTTTGATGTAATTTTTCTCGATCCCATGTTCCCCAAGAGAACCAAATCCTCCGATGTTAAGAAAAAGTTCCAGCTTCTTCAGGACATAGAAGTCCCCTGCGAAAATGAGGAGGAACTTTTACACGCGGCCCTCGCGGCCGGAGCCAAAAAGGTGGTCATTAAAAGACCTGCAAAAGGCCCCGCCCTTGGGGGAATCAAATGCGATTTCTCCTATTCCGGCAAGGCAATCCGCTATGACTGCATTGTAAACACAGAACGGTTTGTTTGATATTTGTTGTTGACTTTGACACTTTGACGTGATAAAATTTCTAAAGAAATCTGAGGAAAGGCTAAAAGACATGAGCTTATCAAGAACTTTTGTAAGTGCATATTACTACTTTTTTAAGGCTTGCAATTTTGGAAGCTTTTTTGCGTTTTGGTTTAGAAAGCCCAAAAGAATATAAGCCGGATAAAGTGTAGCTGCCAGATTTTAACAAGACGAGAGTTTGAGCACTATCCTTATTCGGGATAGTGCTTTTTTTAAAGTTTAACGGAGGTTTAGATGGACAGTTTAAATGAAGCCAGAGAAGAGATAGAGAAGATAGATAAGGAGATGGCTTTACTTTTCACGAAAAGAATGGGTTGCGCGGCCAAGATTGCGGCGTACAAAAAGGAGAACGGGATTCCCATTCTTGATTCGGGAAGAGAGAAGGCTTTGATAGAGAAGAATTTAAAGCACCTCACCGATATGTCCTTGGAGCCTTTCTACAGAACCTTTATGAAGGATGTAATGAATGTGTCCAAGGAATACCAGTTGAAACTCACTTCGGAGGTGAAGGTTTCCTACCACGGTATCGAAGGGTCCTTTGAGGATATACAGGCCAAGAATCTTTTCCCGGAATGTAAAAGGATACAGTGTGGATCCTTTGAGGAAGCATATAAAAAGGTGGAGAACAATGAGGCTGATTATTGCCTTCTACCCATTGAAAACAGCTTTGCCGGAGAAGTGGGAGTGGTGACCGATATTATGTTTGACGGAGATCTCTACATCAACGGGGTGTATGGGCTTAGCGTGTCACAGTGTTTGCTTGGAACAAAAGATGCTACTCTTGATTCTGTAAAAACTGTAGTCAGTCATCCCCAGGCCTTAAGCCAGTGTAAGAGCTTTATTGAGGAACACGGTTTCAGATCCGTGGAATCCGACAATACCGCAAGAGCGGCGAGAGAGGTGGCACAGCAAAATGATCCGACGGTTGCGGCTATAGGAAGTAAGGAAGCTGCCGAACTTTATTCTCTGAAGGTACTGGTGCCTGACATTAACGAGAGCAGGGAAAATACCACGCGCTTCGGTGTTTTTTCAAAAACAAGGAGTGAAATCCCTCAGGGGAAAACAAGAACAGACATTATCATGTTTACAGTTAAGGATGAGGCGGGCACACTTGCAAAAGCCATATCAATCCTTGGAGAACATGGTTACAATATGAGAGTATTAAGAAGCAGACCCTTAAAAAGCGTTAACTGGCAGTATTATTTTTACGCTGAGGTGGATGGCGATATCACAACCTCCAAGGGCTGCAAGATGATGGATAAGTTAAAAAAGCAATGCGAACAGTTTAAGTGGATTGGAAGCTACGTGAGAGAACAGTAAGCTTTAAGAGGTGACAGGATGAAAAATACTTTCGGCAACAGTTTCGCGGTAACTCTTTTCGGGGAAAGCCACGGCCCATATATCGGTGTTGTATGTGACGGTTTTGCCCCGGGACTTAGAGTGGATACGGACAAAATAGACAGTGAACTGTTAAGGAGACGCCCCAAGGGTAAGATTTCAACCCAGAGGGTGGAGAAGGACCAATATGAGATAATAAGCGGCGTTTACAAGGGGAGGACCACGGGAACCCCTTTGACCATAATCATTCCAAACAGTGCCACCAAGAGTGCTGACTATGAGGATATGGCTTTTATCCCCAGACCCGGTCATGCGGATCTTGCGGCGGGATATAAGTATCACGGCTTTGAGGACAGAAGAGGGGGAGGGCATTTCAGCGGAAGAATAACCGCAGCTCTTGTGGCGGCAGGTGCTGTTTGTCAGACTGCCCTTGAGGCAAAGAAAATTAGAATCGGAACCCATATACTTAGTGTGGGAAGCGTATCGGACAGGGCTTTTAAAAATGTCGATGAGGATCTGGATATACTTAAAAACGCTGCGTTCCCTGTCCTTTTGGAGGGAAAGGAAGCTGAAATGACTTCCCTTATAGAACAGTATGCCGAGAATAAAGACAGTATCGGAGGAGTTTTGGAGACGGCTGTTTCGGGGGTGATTCCGGGACTGGGTGAGCCCTGGTTTGATTCTATGGAAAGTGTTTTGTCTCATGCAATGTTTTCCATTCCCGCAATAAAGGGTGTTTCCTTCGGACTTGGCTTTGAGGGTACAGGTTTATCAGGAAGCATTTACAACGATCCCATAAGAGTTAAGGATGGTATGGCAATGCCTGTCACCAATAATAACGGTGGCATCAACGGCGGTATAACAAACGGAATGCCTGTTATTATGAAGCTTGCTGTTAAGCCCACTCCTTCTATTTTTAAGAAGCAGGATTCCGTCAATATGCAGGATATGACAGACACAGAGCTTACCATACAGGGACGCCACGACCCCGCAATCATTCACAGAGCGGCATGCGTGGTGGATGCCATGACCGCCATAGTGATGTACGATGTTTTGACAGGAAGATACGGCTGCGATTGGTTTACGTCGTAGATAAATATGATTGCATGTTTGGCGGACTTGATGACCGCCATAGCGATGCAGATGCATTAACAGGAAAACGTTGCGAGCGGTTCGCGTTGCAGATAACAAATAGGATTGCATGTGTGGCGGACGTGATATCGGCGCAGTTATATAGATTTATACAGAGGTGAAGTAAGGTGGATTACGGACTGATAGGTGAGAAGCTTTCCCACAGTTATTCAAAGGTGATACATGAGGCTTTGGGTACGTACAAGTATGAGTTAAAGGAAATCCCACGAGATGAACTGGAAGCTTTTATGAAGGCAAAGGATTTCAAGGGGATAAATGTCACCATTCCCTATAAGGAAAGGGTGATGGAATACTTGGATGTAATCGATGAAAGGGCTAAGAGAATAGGTGCTGTAAATACCGTAGTTAACAGAGACGGAGTCCTCTACGGCTATAATACGGATTACGACGGTCTTAGGGAGCTTACCCTTAGAAACGGTATAGACCCCAAGGGGAAAAAGGTTCTTATTTTGGGATCGGGAGGCACTTCCAAAACTGCTTTTTGCGTTTTCACAGACCTTGGGGCTAATAAGATAGTAAGAGTTTCAAGAAGCGAAAAAGAAGGCTTTGTCACCTATGAGGATGCGTACAGAAATCACAGTGACTGTGAGGTTTTGGTTAATACCACACCTGCGGGAATGTTTCCCAATATTGATGCGACCCCCTGTGATATAGGTAAGTTTACGAAGCTTTCGGGAGTGGTGGATGTTATCTACAATCCCTTAAGGACTTTGTTTTTACAGGAGGCCGGGGAGAAAGGAATAAAGGGAGCCTGCGGTTTGTACATGCTTGTATATCAGGCCTTGAAGGCATATGAGCATTTTACGGGAAAAGCTGTTAACCAAAAGACCGGAGACAAAATTTACGAAAGTATTCTTTCAGAGAAGCAAAATATAGTTATAATCGGAATGCCGGGAGCGGGCAAGACCACCTTCGGTAAATATGTGGCCAAAAAGCTTAACAGGAATTTTTACGATACGGATGAAGAGATTGTAAAAAGAGAGAACAGATCCATTCCGGAAATCTTTGCAACCGACGGTGAAAAATATTTCAGAGAAGCGGAACTGAATGCAGTTCGCGAATTGTGTGAGGGAAACGGTGCCGTAATTGCCACGGGTGGCGGATGCGCTGTGAGAAAAGAGTGCATCAAAATTTTAAAAGCTTACGGCAGGATATTCCTCTATGACAGACCTCTTGACGACATTAAACCCACAGCGGACAGACCCCTGTCCCAAAACAGGGAGGCGTTAGAAGCGCTGTACAAAGAGAGAATGCCGGTATACAGACAAAACTGTGATGTATGCCTGGAGGGAACTA
>JAILPU010000148.1 GCA_024699395.1 Lachnospiraceae bacterium
AAGAACGATGTTATGGATGAGGTAAAGAAGGGCTTTAAGCCTGAGTTTATCAACAGAATCGATGACATAATCGTCTTCCATCAGCTTAACAAGGAGAATATGACTGACATAGTCAACCTTCTTTTCGGCAATCTCAAAACAAGATGCAAGAATCAGCTGGGAATTACCCTCAGTGTTTCCAATGCTTTAAAAGAACATCTGGTTGAAAAATACTCGGATGCCAAGATGGGAGCCCGTCCTTTAAAGAGAGCAATCCAGTCCGTTGTGGAGGATGTTCTGGCCCAGGAAATCCTTATGGGAAAGGTAAAGGAAGGGGACAGCGTGACAGCGGGATTCAAGAGCGGAAAGGTTTGTTTTACCGTCAAAAAATAATTGATAAAAATCATATGCTTTGTTATACTTTAGTCATAAAGTAACCTTCGCTTAAAGACAGAAAGGTAAAGAAAATGGCTATAGTAAAAGAGTTGTTAAAGAATGAAGCTGACGGCTCCATAAGTTTTGGGGATTACAGCCTTGACAAGAAAGCCAAGCTGGAAGACTTCAAGCACAAGGGAGATCTTTTGAAGGTTAAAACCTTTAAGGAAATCACCAAGCTGGAGAAGAATGGCATGTTTGTATATGAATCGGTTCCCGGCACTTCGGTATTTGATTTTAACGAGACAGATTCAGGAATGTCATTTAAGGTATACGGTGAAGAGGACGCCCAGATAACATTGGGACTCATGGATGACACCGAATACGATGTGACGGTGGGAGATGATAAAGCCGGCACCATGAAAACGGGATTGGGCGGTAAATTATCATTGAACGCACCTTTATCCAAGGATGAAGGCATAGAAATAACAATAAAGAGAATATAGGTAACGGGGCGCCTTAAAAGGCGCCTCTTATTTTTGCATCAAATGATGGATTACGACAAATGACGAATTGAGACAAGTACGACGAGTTGCAAGCGAAACGATGGCTTGCATTATATTTGTATTAAATTTGACGGATTGCATCAAAACTGAAAGGGTAAAGAGGAGAGTAAATGGCAAAACAGAAAATGACCACAGTATTTTATTGTTCGGAGTGCGGATATGAATCACCAAAGTGGATGGGACAGTGTCCGGGCTGCAAAGCATGGAATACTTTTCTGGAGGAAACGGTTGATAAAAAGAGCAGGGGAAGCTCATCGATAAATGAGGTAAAGGGAGCACCCAAGGCAATCACAGAGGTGGATGCCAAAGAGAAGGACAGGATGACCACAGGAAGCGGTGAGCTTGACAGAGTACTTGGGGGAGGAATCGTGGAGGGCTCTCTTATCCTTGTGGGAGGAGATCCTGGAATAGGAAAGTCCACCCTTCTTTTGCAGGTGTGTAAGAATATATCCGACAGGGGCAATGAAGTACTTTATGTCTCGGGAGAGGAGTCGGACAGACAAATAAAAATAAGAGCAGACAGAATAGGTTCCTTTACGGATAAAATGATCCTTCTTTGCGAGACGGATCTGGATGCTATAAAGAGCTGTATAACAGAGAGAAAACCTAAGGTCGTAATAATCGATTCCATCCAGACAATGTACAATGAAAGCGTGACTTCGGCACCGGGAAGCGTATCCCAGGTGAGGGAGACCACGGGGGTACTCTTACGTCTAGCCAAGTCCTTAAACATCTGTATTTTTATAGTGGGTCATGTGACCAAGGAAGGAACCATGGCAGGACCAAGAGTCTTGGAACATATGGTGGACACTGTGCTTTATTTTGAGGGAGACAGATATGCTTCCTACAGAGTGCTTAGAAGTGTGAAAAACCGATTCGGGGCAACAAATGAAATCGGCGTATTTATGATGCAGAATAACGGTCTTTGTGAGGTGCAGAATCCGTCGGAGTATATGTTGAACGGAAGACCTGTCAACGCGGGGGGCTCTGTGGTCACCTGTTCCATGGAGGGAACAAGACCGTTACTTGTGGAAATCCAGTCACTGGTATGCCATTCCAATTTCGGTATACCCAGAAGACAGGCGACGGGCACCGATTTTAACAGACTTAACCTCCTTCTGGCAGTGCTTGAAAAAAGGACCGAGCTCAATATCGGAAGCTGCGACGTATACGTAAACATAGCGGGAGGTATAAAGATAGCGGAACCTGCCATCGATCTGGCCATTGTTATGGCTACCGTCAGCAGTTTCAGAAATAAACCGGTGGATCCCATGACCATAGCCTTCGGCGAGGTGGGATTAAGCGGTGAGGTGAGAGCAGTATCCATGGCGAAGAACAGAGTGATGGAAGCCAAGAAACTGGGATTCACCAGATGCATCATCCCCGGGGTATGTCTCAAAGACGTGGGGAAAACAGATATGATTACCGTTATCGGTGTCAATAACGTGAGCGACGTGCTGGATTATATTTAGACCGTTTTGGTTCCCTTGTCATGGGACGATTGAATCAATGGGGCGGAGATGATGTAACGTTTGACCATGACATGAACGAATCTGTTGCAATGTTTGAATATGATATGAACGGAGACTTCACAGCGTTTAAATTGAATTGTAACAGAGGCGGAGGTGGGGCGGTGTGTTTGCTCGAAGGCCTTTGTGTGCCGTCGGCGCTTAGCGAAATCAAACGCAGTGCAGATTGAGCTTAGCGTCCGCTACGGTACACAACGAACGAGAGTGTGCCGAGAGCAAATATATCGCCTCACGACGCCGCGTCACTATCGTGTCACTATCGCGTCACTATCGTGTCACTATCGCGTCACTATCGTGTCACTATCGCGTCACTATCGTGTCACTATCGCGTCACTATCGTGTCACTATCGCTACATCGCTTTCGCCTCCTGTTTATTGTGGGACTTTCGTAGCATGGAATCACATTTGACGGTCGGAATCTATGGGTAAGAATAAAAAAAGGAGCCTGTTACCACAGGCTTCTTTTTTAAGCAGGGGAAGAGGGAATCGAACCCCCGTTAACGGTTTTGGAGACCGCCGCACTACCGCTGTACTATTCCCCTTTATTGAGTTTTGTCAAAACAACTGACAAGGGGAATTATAGCACATTGTTTGTTCCATATGCAAGCATTAATTATATTTTTTTTACGTTGTTACTTGTGGAACTATCTGGAAATATAATAATAATTCTAACCATATGTGGGACATATCAAATATGTACCCATTTTTTGAGTTTTTGGATTATTGGTTGTAATATGACAGTGGAGTTAATCGGTTCTTTATGCACTATAGGCATCGATGCAGTCTTACTCATGACGGGAAACTTGGGCGGTCACCTGCTTCGTAGTAGGTATACTCGTCAAGGAGACACTGGGGAACGGGATATTCGGTGTTACTGATTTTTTTAACCAGATTGTCCACCAGATGGAGATGTTGTTCAGCTTCCACATTTTTACGGTTTATGAGTTCCGCATAGATGGGATTGGAATTAAGGAGCATATCAATCCTTTTGGGGAAAGGGCAGTAGGTGTAGAGAATCTGTCTCACAACCTTGTTCAAACGGGGAGAACCGGTGGACTCGTAGGTGAGCCAGGTGGAATAATCATGAAGGAACATTTCCTTGTAGCTGTTTTTGGAGCGCTGAAGGAGAGTTTTGATCTTTTCCTTGGCTTCCGAGGACAGGTCTCTGTTTTTACGGTAGTACTGGGCATAATCACAGTATTCGCTGGTGAGGGATTTGTCGCTTACGTCATTCCAGCGGCTGCCCTGGATTCTTTTGCAAAGTTCCCACCTAAATTCACCGGCCAGGCGGATGAAAGCAGTATCAAGAGAATCCATAAAGAGAATGGGAAGCATAATCCTGCCGTGAGACTGACGTTTTCTACCTTCGATTTCCTGCCACATAACACCGTGACTTCCGGTTATGGGCATAAGGATTATATCCGGGAGATACTCTCTGTGAATGGGAAGATGACCTAAGAGACCACCGTGTTCCATATCCACACCTGCTCTGTAGAACAGGGTGGGATCCACTTCTTTCAGTCTGTTTATGATGGCATTTATTTTTCCGAAGGTGACAAGGGCATCCTCAAGATCCTTGAAACAGTTTTCCTTTAGGAAGATGGGGCAGAAGGTGGAAATGCGCCCGTAGGTCATTTTGTTTACGTTGGGGAACATTTTGGTGAGTTCGTAATTAACTCTTTCCACCGGATCCGCAAGTCTTTTGGCTTCTTCTTTTTCGGTTATTATATGGGAGATACGCTCCTTGTGGAGCATATCGGCGAAATCGGTTTCGAATTCGTCACGGCTGGGGCTCTTCTTGCCGCGATATACTGTTTTTAACCAGTCGAACAGCGTGTAAAAGCCCACATCGGTGTGATCCTGCATGGACACGGAAAGCTTGTAAAGCTTTATGGCATTATCAATTCCCGCCAGGTCTTCGTCGATATATCCGAAGTTCAAGAACATAAGGATTACGGGAGAAGGAGCGTCGTCTGATAAAGCGGCTAAGAATACAAGGGAATAAAGGGTATAGAATTCCTTTGAGATATTACGCCTTAAGGAGCGGGCTTCGTCGCTGTCGGATTCCTTATTGGGAAGATCCTTTAGGGCACTGATGTAGATGCTTAAATCGGCACCGTTATATTTGTCGGAAACGTAGCTTAATATCTGATCCAGTGAGTTTTCCAGGCGGCTGGTGATAACCAGATCTTTGCCCGAGGGAATAAAAGCATTTGTATCTTTGCCTGTGGTCAAAGCGGATTCCGCTTTTTGAAGCCTTTCGTTGATATAGTCTTTGTCCAACTCGGAGTTGGCTATGTATTTCGTACGAATACGTGAGATAATGCGGCTTACC
>JAILPU010000200.1 GCA_024699395.1 Lachnospiraceae bacterium
ATCAGGTCGATTACATGGGATTTTACCTTACTAAGGCTTCAATCTCGGGAGATCAAACATTTGTTACATACATACCAAAGGAAGGTGTCAATCTTGAGTCCTCAAGTAAGGTTAACGCCGGCGGAATAAGTACTTCAATAAAGGGAAGTAAAAGTATATTTAAGGATGCGTCAAATAAGTCTTCATACAGGAAAGACTCGTCACAGACAACGGTTTTGACACAGGGCTTTACCGTAAAGGATACAAGTGATGCGCCTAAGACTGTCACTGTTGTACCAAGGGCAGGAGCTACAAAGCCAAAGAGTAGTGAGGTTTTGGAGTCAAAGCTTTCTAATGATAAAGGGCATGCCATTAAGATTATTCCCGATGGTGTTTCACCTACGATAATGGGTGATGACATTTTAAAGAATCTTGATTCCGGTACCGGGGTAAGTCATGAGGAGCTTGGTGTTGTTGAAATAACGGCCATAGATAACCAGAGTGGGTTGAAAAACCTTTCGGTGTCCATAGAAAACGTTGATGCACACTCTGTACGGGAATACACCATGGATCCCGAAAAGAAGATAAGCATAGATTTTACTTCAGATCCTGTCTTCTTTGAAGGAGAGCTTCATATAACTATAAGGGCTGTGGATAATGTTGGAAACATTAATACTAAGACTTATGGGGCGGATATTCTTAAGCTTACGGCTGATATTGAACCCAATACGCTACCGCGTGGCGGGGAAGGAACACTTCATATAGTTACTTACGGGTATGCTGAAAGGGTTACCATAGGCTTCCCTGAGGAATTAAAAGCAATAAATGAGGGATTGAAGAAAGATTACAATTACGCATATCCCGAGTTTATAAAAGAAGAAGGCATAGACTTTATGATCCCGTATAACAAAGAGGAGATACCTCCGGGAACATATACGTTTACTATTACAGCCTATAAAAACGGGAAAACGGTAGTTGCACATCCTTCGGTTACAGTAATAGACGATACGGCCCTTAAGGCAAGAGTGAGGTTACGCTAATGTATACGGAAGCATATGGAAAGCTGGATTATTCCAATACATATAACCCATATGTGTCTGCACATGGGGATTCCCAGATATATAAGTCGTTTTTTAATAAACTTTTAAACCATGAGCAAGGCTTGATTTTTATAATAATGAATTTGGCAGTTTACTTATCTGTCATAGCCGTGATTGTTTCGGCGGTAATGCTTATAGCCGCAACCTTTGGTTCGAGCGAAAAGCTGACTGAAGCGAAACAAAAGATATTAAGGGTGTTTTTAGTAACCATATGTATCTTTGGAACTACATCAATCATTAACCTTATCGCCAATCTGGCGATTAAATAATTAAAAAAGAGGAGAAGAGAATGAGAATTTTAGACCGATATTATTTAATGTTTACCAAAGTGATTACTGGACCAATAGCTTTGAGTGGATCGACAGAGGATAAGATTAAGACTCTCACAAGCGGGGAAGGCGCTGCAGCTAAGGGAGGAAATCTTAATACTCTATCCGAAACAGTGAACAGTTACGGCGCAGGCGGATATACCATTCTTAGGAATGTTTTTATCTATGTCGCTATTATCGCACTTATTGCCGGAGCTGTAGGACTTATGATCCATGCCGGGAATGCGCAGAAAAGAGACGAGGCAAAGAGTGTTATCGGTTACAGGATTGTTGCTATCATACTAGGATTTGCCGCAGTTGCAATGGTTGTATTCCTGTCGGGAATTGGTGAAAGACTCTTTGGTTAATGTAAAAAATAATCAATATGGGGCGGTATAACCGCCCCTAAAAGAAAAATATGAGTAAGATAAGAGATTTTTATTATATTTTTTTGGCTTCGGTCAATATTGATCCAATGAAAATAGCCACAGAGGCTAACGGTGGCAAGACAACTATACATGAATACGGAGAACGGGACCTTTTTTATTTTTTCGGATTAAACGGGTTGTTTTCGTTCTTAAAAACACAGGGTCTTATCATCGCGACAATTATGGTGCTTATTGCTTTTATAAGCATGCTTTTCATAAACAGGTCCGATAAGCTTGCTGACAAAAAAGCTGATGTGATCCATAAATTAAAGATTGTGTTTATCATATGTTCTTTATTATGGATCCTTGATCTGTTCGTTTTAATATGCGATTCGATTTTTTAGGGGGTATTTATGCCTGGAGTACATGAGACACCGGATAAATTCCGGGATGAAGATAAATGGTTTAAGTTTTTCACGAAAAGGCAGCTTTTGATACTTGGACCTACTTTTCTTGCGGTTATTGGTTTTAATTCCTTAATCTTTTCATCACCATTAAAGGGCTTATTTCCAATCACGCTTTTAATCGGTGAGTTATTCTTTATCGCAGCCGTCGTCATTGCTTTTTTTGAGGTACCGGATCATATGTATATGTTTGGAAGCGGCCTTAAGATTGAGATTCTTATTTTCAGGCTTATAAAAAAGAAGCTCAGTAAAAGTCACAGGATATATACAAAATTTCTTGATAACGATATTGAGAGGTGGAAATAGTGGGTTTTATCAATGAAATCATAGGACTTGTCAATGTGATAGGTATTACTGCAATCCTGTCAATGGCTGTTGCGGGGGCGATACTTTGGTATTTTGTTAAGGTTAAGAAAGTAACCGCCAAGGAAGAAAATATAAATACATCCTCTTTTAAGAGGGAGAATTCTTTATCATATGTGCCTTTAAAGGACATTATCTATGATAATACGCTTGATTCGGACGGGATTATCGCTATTTCCGATTCTGTTTTTGTTGCGGGTCTTTCTGTAAGGGGCTTTGACTATTCCGCTTCCTCTGCGCAGGAGAAGGTGGATGCCCAGGTCAATTCCGTTTCATTTTTCAACGTTGTTGAGGAGCCTACCAGCTTCAGACAGTCGGTTAAAGGTATAGATTTATCCGTAAATATCGCAGATTACGAAAAGATAGAGAAGGATATCGCGCATAAGCTTGCAGAACTTGATGCAGAGTTTGAGGAGACTCTTAAGATATCCGAACAATACATTGAATTTCCCGATGAGTATGAGAGGTATGATGAGAGGCTTAGGAGCTTGCAAAGGTCTATTGCAGCCTATAATCATCAGCTTAAGGAATGTAAGGCGCTTATATCTTACATGGAAGTATTAAGTAAGAGTTCCCAAAGCATTTATTCCGCAGGGCAGAAGACTTCTCAGATCATGTTTTCATATACATTTGATCCTGCTGTGTACAGTAAGGAGTTATCGAAAGAAGAGATTATCTTGAAGGCAAAGGAAGCGCTTAATATGAGGGCTTCAAGCTACATCAATGCATTGGCATACTGTCACTTTAGGGCAAAACGTTTGTCCGCAAGAGAACTTGTCCAGCTTATAAGAAAGCATAACTTTCCTCTTACCGGAGAGGATACTGATCTTGAAGAGTTACTTGATTCATCTTATGGGAATCTTTTTGTATCATCCGATTCTTTGGTGGAAGCACAAAAGGAAAAGATTGCCGAAGAGGAGTTTACAAAGCACATGGACGAATTAAACAGGCAGATTGAGGCACAGAGTAAACGTGTGCGTGACTTAATGTGGACGGAAAGCCAACGGTTAAACATGGACAGTTATAATCGTGCGGTGAGTGAGCTCGCTCTAGAAAGTTAAGAAGGGGAAATATATGGATTTTTTAGAGATTATAAAGGAATTATCGGTTTACAGAAATATAATCATAGCATTGTTTGAGATTACCCTTTTGGCTGTTCTTTCCATATGTGTGAGTGCACTTGTAAAGAACTGGAAAAAATTAAAGGAAGATGAGGAGAAATCCACTGATATATACAGAATAAAGGCAGACTTTCACGGAGAGGTGGATAAGACAACCAGACAGAATGTTATAAGGGAAATTTTTTCGCCTGACGGCGTTAATCCTGTGCCCAACTCATATATGTGTATATCCGACGGCGGTAAAGAGGTATATGTAAGAAGCGTTACGTTGTCAAAACTCCCCAAAAGAGTTCGTTTTGCCTCAACACTGCATGAGTTGTTTGCTTTCCCCAACTGTACGGCTACCGTATTTGTTGATCCTATTGATAATGAGACCATTTCCCGAAAGATTGACAGACAGATCAACATCCTTGAGTCTGAGCAGATCGGTGAAGCCGGAAACACGAACAGGGTGCGAAAGTTAGGATCGCAGATATCCAAGACTACCAAATGGGCTTATGAAGTCGAGTCCGGTGAAAAGAAGTTCTTTTACGCTGGCTTCTTATTTACCTTTGTTGCTGAGAGTATTGACGAACTGAACAACATTACGGATGACTTCAGAAGTCTTGCTTTAAATAAGAAGATGGATATATCCAACTGTTACGGGGTTCAATCGGAAGCGTTTTTGGCAAACTTACCCCTAAACAGAAAAGGTGGGACCATATTCGGAAAGATCAATTCGGACTGTGTAAAAATGCATCTTTTGGATCAGGACGCTCTTTCTGTGGTCTTAAATTACACATCCGATCATTTTTCCCATAAGCACGGTATTCCTTTGGGACATAACCTTTATAACGGTCAGCCATTTATATTTGACCTTTTTGACGGTTCACATGACGGTTTTACCTTTGTTATATGCGGTAAGACCGGCTCGGGAAAAAGTGCTTCTATAAAAATGATGATAGAAAGATACGTTCCTTTGGGTTACAGGTTCGTTATCATTGATTCCCAGACAAGGAAGGGAACTTCAGAAGGAGAGTATGCGTCATTAGCTGAGGTAAACGGAGGTGTTAACTACCAGATCTCTTCAAAAAACACAAATATACTTAACATCTTTGATGTTCAGGAGTCTATTGAATTTGTTAAAGACGGGCCATACTCCGGTCATGAGGTTAAGACACTTAATTTAAACAGTGCCGTTACGGAGATAGTTTACAACTTAAGGACTATAATCCGTGGAAATATGCAGACACAAACAGGTGCAGAGTCAAATATGGATACCATTATGGACTCAGATATCAGTGAAGTTCTTACCAGAATAACAAAAAGCCTTTTTGCAGAAAGAGGTATAGTTCACGGTGATGCCGGAAGCCTTTACGTGGAGGATATGGTAGTAAAGGATGGTGCATTACAAAGCGGTGTTGCGCCTAAGGAACTTCCTACGATTACAGATTTCTTTAAAAAGCTTATTATCGAACAGCAAAACAATACGGATGCCGAGTTAGACAAGATGTATCGTTTTGTGGTCAACAACTTGAGAGAGAACGTAAGAGAGCTTTATTATACGGAAAGCGGTGTGTTCTTTGAACGGGCTGATTATGAGGCACTTCCCGACAATCCCCAAAGGGTTGGAGAAAAGGTTTATAACGGTGAGCGGGTAATCGCCATAAAGGGTATAAGACCTTACTACGACGGACAGTCAACTTTTGCAATCTCGAGGAATTGTCCCGTTACCAACATAGACATTTCGCAGTTAACCATGGTTGAAAGGTGTGCAGCAAGGGATATAGCGCTACATATAATCGATGGAGGCTTTGTACAAAAGAATTCGGAAAGCCTTGAAAAGAGCGATAAGCTGGTGGTTGTAGTCGACGAGGCGCATGAATCTTTTGAAGATATTTCGGCAAGACAGCTCCTTAGTAATGAAGTAAGAACCGGAAGAAAGAGGAATGTATCTCTTATATTTTCAACCCAGACCGTTGAAGAATGGTTAAGGCATCCTGAAACTTCGGATATCTTATCACAGGCGGCGGTAAAGATGATCTTTAAGCAGGATGTAAAGGACAGACAGGTATTTATGGATGCCTTGAAAATTACGGACAGACAGGTTGATATCATAGCAAACCAGTTGGGTGTCGTAACGGATAAGACTGATTCCGAGGCAAAGAACAGGCATAGAGGTGAAGCCTGCATCATTGACGGTGAGCAGGTCCAGTTTATAAAGATAGATTATTTAAGAAGTGTAGAAAAGTATTCAATAGAAACGGATACTTCACAGGTAATAACAGCAACAAGACCGGGAGCGTAGCTTAGAGGGACAACATGTCAGCAAACAACAAGAAAACATATAAATTCAGAATAGTATTAGGCTTTGCATTGATGTTTTTTGTGTTTTTGGGAACAAAGAGGGTATCTTTCGCAGATAATAAGCTATTAAAGACCCCATTGGGGGAAATGACAGCTGAAGAATATGCTAAACAGATGATTGATCTCTCATATGGTGACAGGGATGCGTTTATAAAAGCGACCGGTCAGTATAAATATTCGCTTTTCCCGTTTGCCTGGAAGGAGGAAAGCGCAACCAGCGAAAACATTGAAAATGCTTATAAATCAATGGCTGAAAAGTATAATGATGCCGCCGGGATTTCAACCGGGAAGTCATTTGCAATTGATGATAGTGGAGGTTACAACAAAGGTGACTATAAGAGCATAGATTGGGAAGTTATTGACAAACGTTTGTATGGTAATGCATCTAATAAGAATCATGCGAATACGTACACCGGAGCATCCAACGTGGGCTATGTTGAAAAGAAAGTATCCAAAATGTTCGCAGATCTTGCCTGGTTTTTATATAGCGGTATTTCCTCATGGAATATCGATCTGTCCATATCCGGTCTCGTATTTGGCCGTATCCGTGACAACTTTGCAGATTCATCGGTCAATGCCGATTTTACGCACTTTGGGCTTGAAAATAACAATCCTTACGGCATAGTTGCCGCAAGCGTCTTTTATGTATTAAGAAGAACGATTTTGGCCTGCATGCCAATAATCATATTAATTCTATTAATAAGGCAGTTATTCTTTAACGGCGCCAAAGAAAGGGAGCAGCTTAAAAGAACTGTTTCCAACATGGCAATTTTGATTGTCCTGTTGTTTTCCATGCCGTATCTTGTCAAATTCTTCTGTTATATAAGGGATGGGCTGGTATATACGGTAAACAGCGGTGTCAACAACATCCTAAATGCTGCCGGTATAACAAGTAATCCTATCGGTGATGATCTTATGGTCAATTACAGGAAGATGTATGTTGAGACTCCTTCCTTATTAAATGCCGTATTATGTCTTGCAGTAACGGGATCATCCTTATTTTACCTTGCAGATTATATCTGTATAGCGATTTTACTCGCCCTATGCTTTGGGGTCTTTCCTTTAGTTGCCCTTTTTTCCATATGGAACAGAAGGATACTGTCGGATTGGTTTTCGATTATTCTGCCAAACTGCCTTACTCAGGCGGTGGATGTTATTGTATTACAGCTTCCCTGCTTTTTGGCACTTATCTATAACAAGATATACAACCCTTACGGAACGAAAAGCGGTGCATTTGGTCTTGGTATTGTACTAATCATAGCAGTCTGGTCCGCACTTGCATTAAGAAAGAGGGTAATTAAGCTCTTTGGATTTGAAGGCTTTAATTCAAGGGGAGCCGGGCTTATGGCTTTGGCGGGTATGGCGACAAGGCTTATGAGACCTAAGAGCGACCCACACAGAGGGGGAAGAGAAGACCATGCCTGGAATGAAAGCGGTTCGGGTCGAGATGCCTCTGAGTATTCAGAGAGACAAAATATCATGAATGATGCCCTAAAAGATCTCGGAACCGATGATAGCTCTGCTTCTGACGAAATGCGTGAGTTTTCCAAGAATTCGGGCAGTGATGTGACAAAGGACATCGATTCATTCCTTGATGAACAGAATAATGATTCGGATAATGACTTCTTTTACGCTCCGAATGAAAGTGGTGAGCTTAATGATAGCTTTGACGACGGAATTACTGGCAGTGATATCTCAGATAACGATAAGGTAATGGCCGGAAATGAAGATATTAACGAGATGGAAAACAATGATTCATCGATAGATGATACCTATGTAGGTGTAAATCCCGAAGGTGAAAATACAGGTAATAAAGAGGATACCGGAGTTTTAAATGAAGAATCATTTGATATACCCGAAGAACCGCTGGATTATATCGACGGATATAACGAAGGCGGGAGCGGCTCGGGTACGGTTGACAGTCTTAACAATGCTTATGATTCCAAATCAGAGGAAAGGATGGAAGCAAAGAACAATCCAATCAATGATGAATTAAGCGATATCGTAAGCAATGAAAACGAAAGCGAAGAACAAAGTGACACTAGTAAAGATCAATATGAAGCTTTAACGAATGCTAATCCTGGTAATAAACATACTTCTTATGATGTGAGCGTATCAAATATGGATAACGTATCGACCGACGAAGCTATTACGGGTGAATCTTCCAAGGTTTCCTTTGCTTCTGACAGTTCTTTCGTATCAGAGGCTTCAACAGACTCTGTGAAAGGTACGGACGCTAAGGATTACACATCGTTTATCCCCGAAAACATGAAGGACAATCATAAATATGTGCCTTCAACCGATGTGCCTCACATGGATAATGATGGCAGAGGTGAGAAGTTTTTATCGGACGACAGGTTTAAATATGACCATGATCGTTATAGAAATCTTCAAAAGATGGATGATTACAGCGCGCAGATAAGCAGAAATAACAGTCAGATTGAAAGAAGCGGGTATAACAACAGTACATATGATAATGATGTCAACAAGCTCAATAACCGGATAGGCCAGCTTGAACAGACAAAAGGATCAATAAGAGAAAAGATGGATTCTGTTGATGACAGGACTTCTAAAGAATACCTAGACTTAAAAAGTTCTTATGACAAGGCAGATAATCTTCAAAATCAGGCCTACAAACAAAGAGAAGAGCTTCACAAGGCTGATGACGCATACAGAGACAATATCAATCTCCAGAAAGGCTATGATAAAGCGGTTAACAGAGAGGTGCAATACGCTAAAGCCATGGAAGTCGGCGGTATGGACTCCAGATGTTACACATCGGCAAAAGATTTTGGTTATGCAAAGAATGTAGATGCTATTAAGCGATCAAGAGCCGATTACAAAAACTTTGATTCCAAACAGTACGAAAAAATACTTACTC
>JAILPU010000245.1 GCA_024699395.1 Lachnospiraceae bacterium
CATCTGACAGGGATTTGGCAGGCAGTCATGTCCGATTAATATATCTTATCCGCAACATATTAAATAATTAAAACTTCAACAATCATTCCCGGCAGATGCTCTACATTCACCCAAAACAAATCCACTTGTAATTGCCGAAGATTAACAGGTAATCAAAAGATGCTCGTTGGCAACATCATTGTAAACCTCACAATTTCTTCCGGACACATCAAAAACATGAACTATGCCGGAAAGTTCCCCGGACTTGTCGAACTCTCCTATAACATCGGGAGAACTCTTTAATTTGTCCGGATCAAAGCATAGGGTTTTGGAATTATTAAATACCGCAGTATAGAGAATCTGTGCCTCCACCAGATCCTGGAATATGTGGCTTCCGTATGAAAGCTCGGGATTGTAGCCGGCCTTGGTTTCCTCCGTCTCACAGATAATCTCAAATGCACTTATATCCGCAAAGGATGTTGGCACTCCGAGATCCGGTGATGTGGTTCCCACTCTTCCCGGAACAATGAGCATCATGTGCTTACCCGCATCCCTGTAATACCAGTTAAGCTTTCCTATAAGCCTTGCAACCGCGGGCTTGTCCTTGTAGGGCATATTGTAGTAAGCCACGGGATCCACGTACACTATTATTTCAAGCATTGTTGCCCGAGACAGTCCCATGGACGCTCCTTTACTTTCAAGAAGTATCCTGTCTTTGGGGATTCCCTCGGGGATAACCGTTCCCCCTGTTGTCTTTTGAACCTGAAGAGGTCTGCACTGAAGAAGATCGATGGAATAATCTCCGTTATCGGAAATATTAATGGTAAACTCCGTGTCCACAGGATAATCGTATTCCTCCTGAATGCAGTGAAGCATTCTTTTCATCTGCTCCATAAGCTTTTTGTTGCTCACAAGACCTTTACAGGAAATAAACTTGATATCTCTGTTTCTTCCC
Organism: Lachnospiraceae bacterium; assembly: GCA_024699395.1. Lineage (GTDB taxonomy): Bacteria > Bacillota > Clostridia > Lachnospirales > Lachnospiraceae > Acetatifactor. Next base: position 935 of record JAILPU010000245.1, read on the forward strand.
ATTTCCCTGAATCTTGCCTCCGCGTCAAAGTCATGCTCCAAGAGAACCTTTTCCAGATATTTGGGAATGTGGGCTTCAATATCCTCATAGTAAAGCTTCTCAAGTAAGTGGGAAGACATGTTGATAACCTCGGCTTTACCCTGGGAAAATTTATGCTTATCGGCTGAAGAAGAGTAGGAAGATTTCTCCGGCATATCAAGATTTACGATCCTGGGATATGATCCTTCAGTCCTGTCCACAGCTGAGGTTCCAAGACCCATAACAAGCCTTAACATCCCCGCAGCAGGGTCCGAATCCTTCATTACCCTGTAAGGGCTGAAGGAGTAACCCACTCCCGCCGCACAGGGCATATAGAAAGGTCCGTAATATGACCCGGACACACGCTGTATCAAAAGAGCCATTTGCTCGTCCCTTTTATCAAGTCCCCTTCTCTTTCTGTAATCCAACGCCGAAAGACTCATGGAGCTGGCATATACTGTCTTAATGGCATTTTCAAATTCCCTAAGTCTTTCCTCAAGGGTTCCTCTGTTTGCGCAGAAAACAGACTCATACTTACCTGCGAAAGCATTGCCGAAACCATCCTCCAAAATACTGCTGGATCTTACTATATAGGGATCCTGTCCGTAATACTCCATAACTCTCATAAACTGCTTACGCATGGAATCGGAAAAATTTCCCTCCATGATTTTATTTGCAAACTCCTCTGCCAGTGAAAAATATCCGTCGTCCAAGCGCTGCATAACGCGAAGATCCCAGAGATTGTTATCAACTATATATGTGTAATAAAGATCCGAACCCGCATAGAAGGAATCATGAGGCTCCAGAAAATCTGCTATATCCGGCTCCTTATTTCTTATTATAGCTCTGGCCAAAAGCATGCCGCAGGCTTTTCCTCCGATCATTCCGGTACCGATCATATGATCCCTCACAGCGAAATAATCCTCGGGCGTAAAGTTCTTAAGTACCATTTCCCGCATTTTTTCATCACGGGTCATCATTATCTTACACATTTGACTGCATTCTTTGGAAATATCCCCGTCACTTTCATAAAGGCTTTTGGTGCGGTCAAAGAATCTGTCCCAGGAATCGGCAAACTGCTCATCGGAGGAACGCTGTGCCTTCCCCAGTGCCTGATAAAACCTGCTGGATTTAACGCCGTCCAAAACAGGCTGAAATCTCCCGGTATCCGCCTCATAGGTGTGAGGAAGGAACATGGTATCGGAATTTCTGTTCCAGACCTTTTCGGGTCTTACGTAAATATTTTTGTTATCGGCATAAACATCGATAAAAAGCTGTGTTGTATCAAGTATCTTATTGATGGCGTCAACGGAATGTTTTCCCCTGATTATTGGAAAAAACGCCACGGTATCAAGTATGAACAGAAAAGGACAGGTCACCTTAAAGAAATTCCCCATCATAAGATCCGTTGCCCAGGCTGTCTGAAGTTCTGAAAGGCAGTCAAAAACATAGAAAGCATCATACCCTTCTCTCTCAATGACATTGTGGATATCAACTGTAAATGTCTCAAATCTGTGAGACAAAGGGATGTTTACTGTCTTAACCTCAGGTCTTTCCTCCACAAGAGGCTCGTGACTTGCGAATCTGAAGTATATAATATTACGCTTATCTTTGATTGCCTGCTCCACATAAGGCTCCATAAACAACTTAAACTGATTAAGATCGGTTACACGCCATACCACATTGTCCCCAAGCCTTATATTGTCAAATGCCGTGTCCATCTCGGGAATTCCGCTTAAAATCCTGTCAAATGCTGCCATATTTACCCCTTTCCCATTAACTG
>JAILPU010000262.1 GCA_024699395.1 Lachnospiraceae bacterium
ATTGTATATAGCCTCATCATATTGATCTGTCTTTAAAAGGCTCAATGCCAGATTCGTATGACTTATGGCCTTTTTAATCCTGGCATTGGGATCGTCTCTCACAAGTTCCAAGGCCTTCTTATGCATGTCGCAGGCAGATTCGTGATCCCCCATCTCCTGAAAAAGAAGGGCCATATTATTGTAAAGGGGCGCAAAAGCAGGATCGTATCTGTCCAGATTTTCATTATAGATATTAAGAGCAGCATTAAAATAAGCCAGGGATTCCCCCAAAAGCCCCGCCGCTCTGCAACCGTTTCCGATATTCACAAGGCCGGTGGCATAGGGCATTGTTCCTGTAATCCCCATCTCATCCATAAGAATCAAAAGCTCCCTGCAGGCCTGTATCATACCGTCAAAACGGGAAGTTTCTCTATAGAAGCCGATAAGTTCATTTAACAATGTAAACCTTGCTCCGCTGTCACCTTCTGCCTCATCCAGCTTTTCAAGCAAAAACGCTTCTATGGCCTCAAGATTGTGGGTCTGCTCGATCCTGTCATATTCTTCCAATACTTTATTGATATCCATAACGTCACTTCCTTCCTGCAAATACCATCCATATTTTAACACATCCGGCTGAACATAACCACATAACCTGTTGCCCGCCTTTACTCTTTGTAGTACCCTTGTATGTAGTACAGCTCCTCTTTGGCTAACAAAAACGCCAAAATTGAGGATTTTGTTAGCCGCAAACAGAAAAGATTAAGCAAACCGAGGTATCAAAATATGAAAAAAAATCTCTTTAAGCCCATTTTATGTATGTTGACCGCTTCTCTTATGATGGCTTCCTGCGGTAAAACAAATAATGATAATCTGACCTTTCTTTTGGAGGAAACACAAACCGAATCATCCAAAGAAAGCACTGAAGCTGTAGAGGCATCCATCGATGAAGAATCCGTTTCTCTCTATGAATCTTTCTTAAAGGGAGAGACAGAGCTTATCTGTGATACCACCAAATATCAGGGAACGGTTTTCGGAGAGGAGGGTCTTTCTTTAAACGGAACCTTTACCATAAGTGAGTTTCTTGAAAAAACTCTTACTTACATGTCTGCCGATGCCGACAGCTTCCAAGTAGGCTCTCTTCAATATGCCTATGTGGATTGCGGTAATGACACCAACCCCCAGCTTGTCCTCAGAATGCATGACATTCAGGAATACTACAATTCCTCCGACCTTTACGTTGTGATTAACAAAGAAGATGACAAGCTATACCTTCGCTACGGCGTTACCTCAGGATATCGTTCAAGTATAACCTTTAACAGTTTGGGAGGTATTGTAAACGCAGGTTCCATCGGAGCTACGGATCCTTTTTCCGAGATAGGCATGCTTGATAAGGATTGCAATTATTCCACCGTCTATACACATGAATCCATGATTTCTCCCACCAACCTCTACATTCCCGGAAATGAGAGAGATTTTTTCTCAGAGACTGAAGAACTGGGAATAACGGATACCATTCAGATTGAAGTTTATAATTTCCATAAATTTGATTACACCGATTCAGACATTAATTACAGCTACACCTATTACGAGCTGGATGCAGACATGAATCCCACCCATTCCACCGACATCTACACCGACGCCTCAAATGTCTACTATAAGTTTATGCACTCCCTTGACGTCGATGTTTACACACCCGATGAAATAAAGGATCTTTTGAATAAAAGACTTAAAGAAGCCGGCTGCACCGATGATATCAAAAATGCCAAAGAGGCAGAGTTTACCGAGCTTTCCGACTATGATAACATTCTTTCTGACTATACCGTAACAGACGAGGAAGATGAGGAGATAACCGAGATATTTATTCCAAATCCCGGCTGGGATTTATATACCGCAAAGGAGTGCGACGACCTTATTTCACGAAGGAGTGCTCCCTTTGCCGTATTGGAAGAATCTGAAAAAACAAAAAATGAGATAACAGACGAAGACAACTGGTTTGAAACAAACGGATTTACCAGGCCCTCGGAGACTGAATTTGAAGATGATTGTTTCCTCTATAATATCTTTACCTATGACGATGTGGATCCCTGTCATATAATAGATCTTTATGACAAGGACACACGTCAGTTTTTGACAAGACTTAATTTTGACAATTATATGTATCCCGACGAATACGATGAATCGGTGAACTATTCCATAGTGGAACAGGGAATCGACTATGTTCTCACAGTCGATGACATAATGTATGTCTCTGTCTCCCACGGCACCTATGCATCAAGCGCTCCCCATAATGCATATGTAATCGCTTTGGATGTAAATAATAATTATAACCTGTTATGGAAATCATCACCCTTAACCAGTAACTCCCGCAACTTCTGTGTGGTAGACGACTCTCTTATATGCGGCTACGGATTCACGGATGAAAAAGACCATATTTTTGTTCTGGACAGATTTACGGGAAACAAGGTTGAAACCTACGATATCGATTCAAAACCCGAGTATTTCTTCGTAAAGGACGATACCCTTTATGTGAGAACCTATGATACCGACTACAAGTTTAATATCGTAACGAGCTTCCAATAACCGAAATCTTAGGCTTCGGATACGGCTTCCTTCATGGATTTTACATACTCACCCACGTATGAAGGAGCGTCACTACCATACTTGGCCAAAAGCTTTATAATGGCAGACCCTACTATGGCACCGTCAGAAAGGGCTGCCATTTTCTTTGCCTGCTCGGGAGTAGATATTCCGAAACCTATGGCGCAGGGGACTTTGCTGTACTTTCTTATCTCACTTACAATGCTTCCCAAATCGGTGGTTATCTCGGATCTTGTTCCCGTCACCCCGAGGCTGGACACAAGATAGATAAAGCCCTCCGCCTCGGAAGCTATCATTTTAATCCTGTCTTTGGAGGTGGGTGCTATAAGGGAAATAAGGTCCACCTTGTATTTTCTGCATACGGGTAAAAACTCATCCTTCTCCTCAAAGGGAAGATCCGGAAGTATTATCCCGTCTATACCCACTTCGGCACATTTGGATATAAATCTTTCGGCACCGTATGAGAAAACCACATTCGCATATGTCATAAATACCATGGGTACCGTCACATCTTTTCTTATTTCCTTAACAAGTTCAAAAACATCATCGGTTTTTATCCCGTTTTTTAACGCTCTTAAATTGGCCTCCTGAATGGTGGGGCCCTCCGCAGTGGGATCCGAAAAAGGAATTCCCAGCTCTATAAGATCCGCCCCGTTTGCTGCAGCCTCTCTCACAACCTTAAGAGTGGTTTCCATATCGGGATCACCGCAGGTGATAAAAGGTATAAATGCTTTTTTATTTTCAAAGGCTTTTAAAATATTACTCATGAATATCCTCCCCTCTGTATCTTGCTATTGCGGCACAGTCCTTGTCACCTCTTCCCGACAGGGTGATGACCATTATCTTGTCCTTATCCATTTGGGGTGCCAGCTTCATGGCATATGCCACTGCATGAGCCGATTCAATTGCAGGGATAATACCCTCCGTTTTTGCCAGATATTCAAAGGCATTTACCGCCTCATCATCGGTAACGGCAACGTATTGTGCCCTCTTTATATCATGAAGGTATGCATGCTCCGGTCCCACTCCGGGATAGTCAAGACCTGCGGAAATGGAATACACGGGAGCAATCTGTCCGTCCTTATCCTGACAAAAATAAGATTTCATTCCGTGAAAAATACCCACGCTTCCCGTAGAAATAGTTGCCGCCGTCTCAAAGGTATCAATACCTCTGCCTGCTGCCTCACATCCTATTAATCTGACATCCTTGTCATTTATGAAATTGTAAAAACTTCCTATGGCATTGGATCCGCCGCCCACACAGGCCAGCACCGCATCGGGAAGTCTTCCCTCCTTTTCAAGCATCTGCTCTTTTATCTCTTTGGAGATAACCGACTGAAAATCTCTCACTATTGTGGGAAAGGGATGGGGACCCATAACGGAACCGAGACAATAATGGGTATCCGATATCCTACTTGTCCATTCTCTCATGGCTTCGGAAACCGCATCCTTTAAGGTGGCTGTTCCTGTTTTCACAGGAATAACCTCAGCTCCCAAAAGTCTCATTCTGTACACATTGAGAGCCTGCCTCTTAGTGTCCTCCTCGCCCATGAAAACAACACATTCCATATTCATTAAGGCTGCTGCCGTTGCGGTTGCCACCCCGTGCTGGCCCGCTCCCGTCTCGGCAATAAGGCGGGTCTTTCCCATCTTTTTGGCTAAGAGCGCCTGACCAAGTACGTTATTAATCTTGTGAGCACCTGTATGATTGAGATCCTCTCTTTTCAGATAAATCTTTGCCCCTCCAAGGTCCTTAGTCATCTTCTCTGCATAATAGAGTCTTGAAGGTCTTCCCGCATATTCATTAAAAAGAGTGGCAAGTTCTCTGTTAAACTCCGGATCCTCCTTATATTTGTTGTACGCTTCCTCCAGCTCCAGTACCGCATTCATTAAGGTCTCGGGTATGTACTGTCCGCCGTGGATACCAAATCTTCCTTTTTTCATAATTAACCTCGCTTTATTTAAACCAATTCATGTGCTGCTTTCACGCACTGTGCTATGAGCACTTTGTTTTTTACACCGTCTTTTTCAACACCGCTGGAAAGATCGAAGGCTTTTGGTCTTATAAGTGCTGCTGCCTTAATTATGGATTCTCTGTTAAGACCTCCCGCCAGAATAAACTCTCTGTCAAAATCCTTTAACAATCCCCAGTCAAAGGCTTTTCCTTCCCCCATTCCCGCATCCAACAGTATCTCGTTTGCCTTGGAATCATATGCCCGGGGGAGATCCTTTGACTCCTTTATCTTAAAAGCTTTCCAGACAGGGATATCTGTAATTTTCTTTAATTCTTCAATGTAGTCTTCATTCTCATTTCCGTGAAGCTGAAGGGCATGGAGTTTTAATTTTTCCCCAATCTCTGCAATCTCTTTTATGTCACCGTTTACAAAAACTCCCACCGGCTTTATCCTGCTGTCAAGAAGCCCCCTTAGATAAAGAGCCTTGTCAAAGTCCACATATCGGTGGCTTTTGGGGTAGTTAAGTATAAAACCGCAATAGTCCGCCCCCGCCTCATTTACGTAATAAACATCCTCTTTTCTAAACAAACCGCATATCTTAACAGGTATCACAGGCACAGCTCCTTTACGGATTTTATAAAATCTCTTTTATTATCCGAACGCATAAGGGCTTCTCCCACCAAAATTGCGTCGGCGCCTCCCTCATACATCATCACTGCATCCGAAACTGTTTTTATGCCGCTTTCCGCAACACAGATGCAGTCGTCGGGTATCAGCTCCCTCAATCTTAAGGAATTTCTCACATCCACAGTAAAATCCTTAAGATTTCTGTTGTTTATTCCTATAACCTTTGCTCCCAGGGACACAGCTCTTTTAACCTGCACATCATCGTGTGTTTCCGTAAGTACGCAAAGCCCCAGTTTTTTCGCTGTTTCAAGATATTTGGCCAACGTATCGTCATCAAGAAGTTCCACTATAAGCAATATACAGTTTGCACCCATCAAAGCAGCCTGGTATATCTGGTACTCATCCACAACGAAATCTTTTCTCAACATGGGAATGGAAACTTCTTCCCGCACGTTCTTAAAAATCTCATCGGAACCAAGAAACCAATAGGGTTCTGTAAGGCATGAGATGCAATCTCCCCCGGCTCTCTCATATTCCTTCCCTATTTGGAGATACTTAAATTCCGGATCGATCACTCCCTTTGAAGGGGAGGCTTTCTTTATCTCACATATTATACTCA
>JAILPU010000158.1 GCA_024699395.1 Lachnospiraceae bacterium
CCCCAATAAAGATCAGAAAGGTGTTGACTACTGGACCGACTGCCTTAAAAAGAACGAGCAGGGCGGACAGAAGGGCTTTGGTGGTGTGAAGATGGTTCAGATGTTCATCGTCGGAGCTTCCGGTAAAGAGTACGCCGACAAGAAAAAAAGCAACTCAGATTTCCTTCTTGATATGTATGCTGTTCTTATGGGAAGGGACAGAGATACTGTAATGGTCAAGGATAAGAAAGGTTATGATTATTGGATGGAGAGGCTGGATTCCGGGGAAGGAAGAGAGATTATATTAAAATCAATGGCTAACTGTGACGAGTTTAAGAATATCTGTAAAGACGCAGGTATTCAGGTAGGCGACTTTGATTATTACATGCCTGCTTCAAAATATCCACAGCTTGCCAAGTTTGTTGCGAGATTTTATCCCAGTTGCATGGGACGTGATTTTGATGAAGAGGGAGTTAATTTCTGGACCGGAGCTATAAAGGATGGTACACAATCAGTGGATTCCATGAGTAACTTCTTCTTCACCTGCAAAGAGTGGAATGATCTTGGTCTTGATCTTAACAATAAGGTTATAAGACTTTACAACACCTTCTTTGGACGTACTCCTTTGTTAGGAGAGAGAAGCTGGTGGGTTGCCGAAATCAATAACGGTAAGAGAACATGGACTAATGTTTACCTGCATTTTGCAAATTCATCTGAGTTCAAGCAAATTAAGGGTAAGTACGGCCTCTAAGATTAAATAATTTTGATGCAGTTCCGCGTATGCGGGACTGCATCATATTTTTTTGTGTAGACTATTGCGGATGAAACTTATGTGTGTGATAATATGATATGATATTCGTGAGAAGTATGCACGATGAGGAGGGCCAATGAATGATTTCGGACCCGGACCTAATTTCGGGGATCAGATTAAAAAAGCTCTGGGCGATGCACTCCAAAGCGGAGACTATACGAGACTTAACAGTCTCGTTGCGGGATCGGCCAACAGAGCCATAAATGAAGCTGAAAAACATCTGGATAAGCTTAAGGCTAAGACAAGTGAGTCCCACGATATTCCTGTTTGGCAGCAAAGAGCGGATATACGCGCAAGGGGTGGCAAAGTTGAGCCTCCCGAGGTGATGTTAGACGGTATATTTAATGCCTTTAATTCCACTCCATCCAAGAGGAAGGATTATCTCTTCCAGAAAAAGGGTTTGGTATCCGGTTTTATGTCAAGATTCTGGGGCGTTATGTTCGAGATATTCGGTGGCATATTTGTACTTGCCGCATTGGTGGATAAGGGTATTGACTTAGGAGCATTTATAGGCGGTTTAGGTGTTTTTGCACTGGGATTTTTAATGTTCGCCAGAGGCTCTAAAAAGCGTAAAAGGGTACGTATTGCCGAAACCCTCTACAGAGATTCTTCCTTAAAAGGATATGTGGATCTTGACATAGTTTCTGCCGATATCGGAATTCCCAGGAATAAGCTTGTAATCGAAATTCAAAAGATACTTGAGAAGGGAATGTTCCCCCAGGGCCATCTTGACGCGACGGGTTCCACCTTTATCCTTACGGATGAAGCCTATAGCCAATATCTTCAGGCGGAAAACAGCAGACGACAGAGAGAAGACACAACACCCCTCGCTAATGATTCAAAGTCCGCAAACAGTAAGAATAAGAATAATTCCAAAAATCAGAATAAACAGGCGGCTTCAGATAATACGTCAAAAACAGCGACAGATAATGGAACGGCTTCCAATACCGGAAAGACCAATGAAATCAGCACTATGATAAATGAGGGAAGAGTTTGCATAGAGAAGCTCCACCGACTTAATGATGACATAGAAGGTGAAGTAATCTCACAAAAGCTTTATACTCTCGAAGGTCTTCTCAAGCAGATTTTTGAAAGACTCTCCGATGAACCCACCGTGGCGCCTAAGCTTCACAAGATGATGGATTATTATCTTCCCACTACTCTTAAGATGGTGGAAGCCTACAGGGATTTTGACAAGATAGAGAGGCCGGGAAAAGAAATAACAAAGGCAAAGGAAGAAATCGAGAATACCCTCGATACCATAAACAGTTCCTTTACAGAGCTTTTGAACGGATTGTTTGAGGAATCCGCTTGGGACGTTACCACGGATGCCCAGGTACTTCAGACCATGCTTAAAAAAGAAGGCCTTGTCAAAAACGAAGACGGCAATATCCTTAATATGTAAGAATACATGAGAGCACGCGGCAATACATGAGAGCATGCAGCAGTACATGAGAGCATGCAGCAATACATGAGAGCATACGGCAATACATGAGAGCACGCGGCAATACATGAGAGCATGCAATAATAACTGAACATATATGTAACCCGTAAACATTTAACAGGCGCAGGTTTATCCCAAGCTTTGTTAAACAAAAACAAAAGAAACAGAGAGGTTTAATATGAGCGATAATATGGATGCAATGATGCAGGAATCTGTCGCACCCACCCTGACCTTGGATCCTTTCGGAGAGGCAGAAAAGGAAAGCACAACAGATACAGTGAACCTCGAACTTGAAACAGGGACTTCCACAGAGGAAGCACCCAAGCCCAAGGAAATCGAGCTTACCGAAGAAGAGCAGAAGATGGTGGATGATTTTGCCGCCAAGATTGATATAAACAATTCCCAGCTGGTATTGCAGTACGGTGCCGGCTCCCAGAAGAAGATTGCGGATTTTTCCGAGAGTGCCCTTGAAAATGTAAGAACCAAGGATATGGGAGAAATCGGTAAAATGCTTACCGACGTTGTTACGGAATTAAAAGGCTTCGACATTGAGGAGGAAGATAAAGGTCTCTTCGGATTTTTCAAAAAAACGGGAAATAAACTTACCGGTCTTAAGGCTAAGTACGATAAGGCAGAGGTTAATATAAACAAAATAACCGAAGCTATGGAAAACCACCAGATAACCCTCCTAAAGGATGTGGCTATGCTTGATAAAATGTATGAGCTTAACAAAACTCATTACAAAGAGCTTACCATGTACATCCTTGCAGGTAAGAAAAAGATTGCGGAGGCAAAGGAGAAGGAACTTCCCGAACTTCTTAAGAAAGCAGAGGAGTCAGGACTTCCCGATGACGCTCAGGCTGCCAAGGATTATGCTTCCATGATCGACAGGTTTGAGAAAAAGATTTACGATCTGGAGCTTACAAGAACCATCTCCATGCAGATGGCTCCCCAGATCAGACTTATCCAGAGCAATGACACTGCAATGAGTGAAAAGATACAGTCCACACTTGTTAACACAATTCCTCTTTGGAAGAGTCAGATGGTCATTGCAATAGGTCTTAACCACTCAACGGAAGCGGCTAAGGCCCAGCGGGAAGTAACAGATATGACCAATAAGATGCTTAAGCAGAATGCTGAGACCTTAAAGATCGCCAGCATTGAGACAGCCAAGGAGAACGAGAGGGGAATCGTTGATATCGAGACCTTGACGGCTACCAACAAGACGCTTATAAGCACATTGGATGAGGTGATGAAAATTCAGAATGAGGGGCGGGCTAAGCGTGCCAACGCTGAAGTGGAACTGACCAGGATCGAAAATGAAATGAGAGAAAAAGTTCTTAGTCTTTCCAAGGCAAGCGCCGGTAAATGAAACGAGCATATGTAACCATAAATAAGTATTAAACATATGCAGATTGGAATGGAGAAAAAAATGGATAATTTGTCACTGAAAAAAATGGCCAACAACGTAAGAAAGGGTATTATCGAGTCGGTACACGCGGCTAAAGCGGGTCACCCCGGCGGTAGTCTTTCCGCAGCCGATGTATTTACATTTCTTTATTTTGAAGAGATGAATGTGGACCCCAAGAATCCCGAGGATCCCTTGAGAGACAGATTTGTATTGTCTAAGGGACACACCGTTCCCGGACAGTATGCGGCTTTGGCTTACAGAGGATTTTTCCCGGTAGAAGAGCTTATGACCCTTAGAAAAGTGGGAAGCAGACTTCAGGGTCACCCGTCACTTGGACTTCCCGGTATCGATATGGCCACAGGTTCACTGGGTCAGGGAATATCAGCCGCTGTCGGTATGGCTCTTGCCGGCAAGATGGATAATGCGTCTTACAGAGTATATACACTCTTGGGAGACGGAGAACTTGAGGAAGGTCAGGTATGGGAGGCTGCAATGTTTGCGGGCGCTCATAACCTTGATAATCTCTGCGTTATGGTGGACAATAACAACCTCCAGATCGACGGAACACTTGAGGAGGTTTGTTCTCCTTATCCCATCGATAAGAAGTTTGAGGCTTTCAATTTTAAAGTGATAAATGCCGATGCACATGATTTTGACGATATAAGAAGAGCCTTTAAGGAGGCGAGAGAAACAAAGGGTATGCCCGTCTGCATAATCTTTAAATCCATAAAGGGTAAGGGCGTATCATATATGGAAAACAACGGTGAATGGCACGGGAAGGCTCCCGGAGACGATCTTTTCAAGACAGCTATGGATGAACTTAATGCCATGGGCGAAGAACTTGAGAAAGAAGGTGACAGATAATGGCAGATATGAAAGCAACCAGAGAAGGTTACGGCGAGGCGCTTTTGGAGCTGGGTAACGAGCTCCAAAGCGTAGTGGTAATGGACGCCGATCTGGCAGGAGCCACAAGAACCGGTGTGTTTAAGAAAGCATTCCCCGACAGATTTTTTAACGCAGGTATTGCAGAAGCAAATATGATGGGTATTGCCGCAGGTTTATCATTATCGGGCAAAATTCCCTTTGTAAGTTCCTTTGCAATGTTTGCAACGGGAAGAGCATACGAGCAGGTGAGAAATTCCATCGGATATCCTCATCTTAATGTAAAAATATGCGCTTCTCACGCAGGTATTACAGTGGGTGAGGACGGTGCTTCTCACCAGTGTATCGAGGATATCAGCCTTATGCGCGGAATCCCCGGAATGGTGGTTATAAGCCCCGCTGACGTAGTGGAAGCAAAGGCTGCCACAAAGGCCGCTGCTTACTACAAGGGACCTGTTTATATCAGATACGGAAGAAGCAATGTTCCCGTAATAAACGACAGGGATGATTATAAATTTGAAATCGGTAAAGGTACATTGATCAAAGAGGGTAAGGATGTCACCATCGTGGCAACGGGTATCTGTGTTGATTCCTCCATCAAGGCGGCTGAGGCGCTTAAGAGCGAAGGCATTGACGCTGAGGTGATCAATATTTCCACCATAAAGCCTTTGGATACCGAGATTATTTTAAAGAGCGCCAAGAAGACCAAGAAGGTTGTTACCGTTGAGGAGCATTCTATTATAGGAGGCCTTGGAAGCGCAGTATGCGAATTCCTTTCGGAAAATTATCCCGTTAAGGTTTTGAGAGTGGGTATTAAGGACGTATTCGGTGAGTCCGGTTCAGCGGCAGCACTTTTTGAAAAATACGGACTTGATTCAAAGGGAGTAACAAAAGCTGTTAAGGAGTTTCTTTCCTAAGCTTAATGATTAAATAATTGGGAGGTTATCATGCTTCAGGACATGAAAATTCTGGTCGGAAAGGCCAACGATAAAAATGTTTATATCTATCCCCAAATGGCAAATCGCCACGGGCTTATAGCCGGTGCCACAGGTACAGGTAAAACAGTGACATTAAAAGTTTTGGCAGAGAGCTTTTCGGATTGCGGCGTGCCTGTTTTCTTTGCGGATGTTAAGGGAGACCTTTCAGGCATGTGCAAAAAGGGAGAGAATTCCGAGAATGTTTCCAAGAGAGTGGAGTCCATGGGACTTGATGCATTGGGATTTGATTTCAGAGAGTATCCCGTTACCTATTGGGATGTGTATGAGGAGAAGGGTCTTCCCTTAAGAACCACCATCACTGAGATGGGACCTCTTCTTATGAGCAGAATTATGGGACTCAATGAGACCCAGACCGGCATTATGACGCTAATTTTTAAGATTGCCGATGACGAGGGACTTCTTCTTATTGATACCAAGGATTTAAGATCCATGATCCAGTATGTGGGTGAGAATGCCAAGGAATACACTCTTAAATACGGAAATATCACAACCCAGAGCCTTGGAGCCATAAGCAGAGCCCTTGTGGGACTTGAGGCAGAGGGGGGAGACAAGTTCTTCGGAGAGCCTGCCCTCAATATAACAGACTGGTTTTCAACCGATATGTCAGGAAAGGGATATATCCAGATTCTTGACTGTCAGAAGCTTATAAATAATCCCACCATGTATGCTACCTTCCTTCTTTGGATGATGAGCGAACTTTTCGAGACCCTTCCCGAAATGGGAGACCTTGAGAAGCCCAAGATGGTATTCTTCTTTGACGAGGCGCATATGCTTTTCGATAATGCGCCGGCTTCACTTCTTTCCAAGATTGAGCAGGTTGTAAAGCTTATAAGATCAAAGGGTGTGGGCATTTATTTTGTAACACAGAATCCAAAGGATATCCCCGACGGAGTTATGAGCCAGTTAGGAAATAAGGTTCAGCATGCCCTTCATGCATATACACCCAATGAGCAGAAGGCAGCAAAGGCGGCAGCAGGCTCCTACAGAGAAAATCCTGAGTTTGATACATACGAGACCATGCTTGCATTGGGAACAGGTGAAGCTCTTGTATCTGTTCTTGATGAGAAGGGTATTCCCACAGTTGTGGAAAAATGTAAGATCCTTCCTCCCCAGTCATACATGGGTGCAATTGATGATGCCACCAGAGATTCCAAGATAAAAGGTCATGTCCTTTACACCAAATACAGTCAGTATGAGGACAGGGATTCCGCTTATGAATTCCTTACCCGCAGAAACCTTGAGATTGAGCAGGCAAAACAGGAAGAGCTGGATGCCGCTGCCCAGGCCAAGGAAGAAGCTGCGCTTATGAAAGAACAAGAAAAGAAAGAAGCTCAGGCACAGAAGGCAAAGGAAAGAGAAGAAAACGCAAAGAAGCGTGCCACAAAGACCGCAGCTAAGAGTGTTGCTAATTCCGTAGCCGGAACCGTGGGCAGAGAGGTCGGAAAGACCGTAGGAAAAGTGGGAGGAAAATTCGGAAAGACTCTGGGGGGCAATCTTGGAGCAAGCCTTGCAAGAGGAATTATCGGAACACTTTTTAAATAGATTTTTTGAGGAATGCAATGAATATATTATCACCTTCAATCTTATCCGCAGATTTTTACGATCTTAAAAAGGATCTCACAGCACTCGAAGACGGAAAGGTTCCCAATGGGCATATTGATGTTATGAACGGGATTTTCGTTCCCTCCATATCCTATGTGATGCCGGTTATTAAATCCATAAGAAAGCACACGGACCTTTTCTTCGACGTACATCTTATGATAGTGGATCCTTCCAGATATATTAAGGAATTTGCGGAGAGCGGCGCCGACCTCATTACTTTTCATACAGAGGCCGAGAAAGACATTCAGGGTTGTATAGACCTTATAAGATCCTACGGTAAAAAAGTGGGTCTTACCATTAAACCCGGGACACCCGTATCAGATCTTGTTCCCTACCTTGACAAGATCGACATGGCTCTTATTATGACGGTGGAGCCGGGCTTCGGAGGTCAGAAGCTTATACCCGAATGTGTTGACAAAATTAGGGAACTGAAGAAGATCGTTGACGAGAAAGGGCTGAAAATCGATATAGAGGTGGACGGCGGAGTCAATATTGATAACGTGGATACGGTGCTTGATGCCGGAAGTAATGTTATCGTCGCAGGTTCTGCTGTTTTCGGAGATGATACTCCGGGGAAAGTCAAAGCCTTTATGGAGCATTTGAACGCCTGATCCAAAAGTCAGGGGGAAAAGTATGACAGTAAACGATTCGAAGGTAGTACGTGAATTGATCGAGCTTTCACATGACAACGAGAAGCTTGGCGCTGAGCTTAACCGTTACAGGAAAGTTGCGCAGATCATCAGATCCAAAGTTAATTCAAAGGTCAGACTTCCCATCAATGCCATGATAGGATACTGTGATCTTTTAATGAGATGCGAAATGGATGATGAGCAGACGGAATATGTGGATAATATCCGGAATGCAGCCTTTGAATTATGGAGCGTTATGGATCACCTTTTGGAGATTTACGATGAGCTTGAGGGTAAGGCCCCTCTAAGCCGTTATGACAATGCTCCCATGGAACAGAGTAACCTTGATTTTACAGTTTTGAAGGGCAGAGTTCTTATTGTCGATGACAATCTTATAAGCCGAGAGCTTATGACATCGGTATTAGAGCCCATGGGGATTGTTTCAGATGGCGCAGAGAACGGCACGGAGGCAGTGGAATGCTGCATGAACAATACCTATGATCTTATCCTGATGGACTATTATCTTAAGGGCGAGACCGGGGCGGATGTTATAAGGATTATAAGAAGCTATAACAGGACAGTGCCCATAATAGCTTTTTCATCACAGCTTACCCA
>JAILPU010000312.1 GCA_024699395.1 Lachnospiraceae bacterium
TCATTCTACTACAATTTATACGAAGAGTCAGCAATTGTGATTACATCTGCCTTTTGGTCGCTGAATATGTTATAATTTCAGTGTTCGAAGAACAATAAAATAAGAATGACGCTTGCGGCATTCTCGCGGTTGCATCATGCAACAGTTACATTACACGCGGGTGTGCATCATAAGCGGAGCGTTTTTTGTATCATAAGAAATTGGGGCCGCAATTTACTATGATACAAATATGAGGAATGGTATGAACACTATAGTCTTTGATCTGGAATGGAATCAGGGAGACGGCAATACCTCAGGTGACAACAAGGATATCCCCTTTGAAATCATTGAGATCGGTGCCGTTAAACTGGATGATAAATATAATATAGTAAGCAAATTCAGCCGCCTTGTTAAACCCAGGGTTTATAAAAAGATGCATCACATCACGGGAAAGCTTATCCATATGCAGATGAGGGATCTTGAAAACGGTGACCCCTTTGAAGCTGTTTTTATGGATTTTTGGGACTGGTGCGGAGAGAATCCCATTTTTTGTACCTTCGGAAGCCAGGATCTTACCGAATTACAGAGAAATGTGAGATTCTTCGGATTAAAGCCTCTCTCGGACAAGCCCTTTCCCTATTATGATGTTCAAAAGCTTTATGCACTTTATAAAAAGGAAGGCAAAAACAGACGCTCCCTTGAATATATCGTTGAGGATTTTGAAATAACCAAAGACATTCCCTTCCACAGAGCCTTTGCGGACGCATACTACACTGCCGCAGTTTTTCAGAAGCTTCTTTTAAAAGACTCAAACCTGTTAAACTATGTTTCCTATGATGTCTTTAATCCTCCCTTTTCCAAAAAGGATGAGTTGAATGTTTCCTTCGATACCTACGATAAATTTATATCCATAGTATATCCCGACAGAAGAGCCCTTTTGGAAACCAGATCTGTGGTAACTGTAAGATGCAGGGAATGCAACAAAAACGTGCGTAAAAAAATTAAGTGGTTTCCCGTTAACTCAAGGCAGCTCTTTGCAGTGGGCTATTGCGAAAAACACGGATTTATCAAATCCAAAATCCGCCTTGTGAAATACGACGGTGAAAAGGTATTTGCCATAAAGACCACCAAATATATTTCCGAGGAGGAAAAAGACCGCATAAACACCAAAAAAGAACATGCTCTGGAAATGCGAAAAAAGCATAAACAGAGCAAGTAATTTAACGGCGTCTGCTCCTTCTTCTCAGGCGGCGCCTTGCTTCTCTTATATTACGTTTCTGTTCCTTTGTAAGAGGAAGCCTCGAGGATCTTTCTCCCACCACAAAGAATTTAAAGGTAAGTCTGACTCCCAGTGCAATGAGAATCAGTACCCCAAGCACCAAAAGAATCTTTCCCAGATTCATGATGTTGATATAAATAAATGATTTTTTGGATTTACTGTCTTCGCTTTTCCCCTCACCAAATATTTCGGAAACCTGAGGCAGTTTTTTTGAATATTCGATGGATGCCTCCCCAAGATATACGCCGTTGTAGGAATATACCACTTTGGCTGCGGTGCCGGGAGTGGGGGAATCATACACGATTTCCCTTTTCAGGTCTTTAAAATCAATGGCTGCAGGCATAACCATGGAATCCTTGGGATTTACGTACAAAAGGCTTTCGTTGAGCCCCGTATCCTCCCCCGCCGCTATGTAGGGAAGAGAATCGTCCATGCTGAATTCGTTCTCTGTATCGGCGATATACACCTTCTTAAAGTTGCCGAAACCATACTCGAAAAGCGAGATGGTGTCCTCATAGTGATAAGGGTCCTCGTCCTTCATAACAACGCATATTAGTTTTAAACCGTCCCTTTCAGCGCAGGATACAAGACAATATCTCGCTTCCTTTGTAAATCCGGTTTTACATCCCACCAGGTATTTGTATTCATATTTTCTTCCGGGGATAAGCTTCATTGCATTGTAATCATTAAGAGTGCCGTTTGGCTTTTGAATTACAAGCATGGAAGTCTTGGTCATCTCGCAGAGAAGTTCATTATCAAAAAAATAACGTCCAATGGTTGCCAGATCGTAACAGCTTGTATAATGATTGGGATCCGGAAGACCGTTGGGATTTACAAAATTGGAATCCTCGCAGCCCATTTCCTTGGCAGTCTCATTCATAAGCTTTGCAAATTCGTCGTTAGATCCGCTTATATGCTCACCCACCGCAAAAGACACCTCATTGGCGCTTCTGATAAGAATGGCTTTAAGACAATCGGACATACTTAGGGTATCTCCCACATCCATTGCTATATGATTGGAATCCCTGGGAGTATTGTTAATGGCATAATCCGAGAAGGTAACGGTCTCATCCATGGAACATCTTGAAGCCGCAATATAAGTGGTAAGTATCTTTGTTGTGGACGCAGGATAATAATGATTGTGGATGTTTTTGGAATAAAGCACCGCTCCCGTGGAAGCATCCATGAGAATTGCGGCTTCTGCACCCACCTCGGGTCCCGCAGGCCAGCCCTCTACTCTGTTGGATTCAACAGGAATGGCTTTGTTATTCGCTATAACCGCTTCCTTATCGGGAATGTCCTGGGTTGCCTTAACATCAACCCCGGCAGATGTTATCAATATAGATGAAATAAGTGTGCACAAAAAAAATTTTTTTATATTAAACATCGGTTCCTCGCTGTATCAATAATTAAAGTGAATGCCTCTTACGGCATTTTTCCCCGTAGTAAAAAAAATTATAGCATATCTTTAGGTACATATGAATTTAAAAATTTGTTACATAATAAAAGAGGCGGGATTCTGACAGATAACGGATATCCTCCCTTGAAAGCCTACTAAATATATGGCATTATAGTATTATAAATTTCAGAGGTGAAAACTATGATGATTTCCACAAAAGGCAGATATGCTCTTCGCATGATGATAGACCTTGCCGAGCATCAAAACTGCGGATATGTTGCTCTTAAAGATATAGCCGCAAGGCAAAATATTTCCAAGAAATATTTGGAGCAGATTATCCCTATTTTTAATAAATCAGATATTTTAAGGACAACCCGTGGTGCTCAGGGAGGATATATGCTCTCAAAAAGCCCCGAAAAATATACGGTGGGTGAGATTCTACGTTTAACCGAAGGAAGCCTTGCGCCGGTTCACTGCGTGGCTGAAAACCCCGAGGAATGTGAAAGAAGCGCAGAGTGTGCCACCTTCCCTATCTGGCAGGGTCTTAACAAGGTAATTTCCGAATACCTTGACGGTATCACATTGCAGGATATTCTGGACAGACAAAAAGACCGATACGGAAACGATTACATTATCTGACCCTACCCACAATATCCCCCGTTGAAGACAAGCAATGACATTAATGTTCATGGACTCTTCTCTTTCATATTGGTACAATTTTCATTAAATGAATAATTAAAACCCATACACAGGGGGTAAAAAATGAAGAAAAAAATCCTTGCCGGATTATTGGCCGGCACCCTGCTTTTGTCCTCCCTTTCGGGATGCGGACAGGGTAATAAACAGGCTTCCACACAGGAAAGTAACGTCACAGCTTCTCAAAGTACGGAATCCACGTTAGAATCTGAGTCCGATGTTTCTGAAACGGATGAATCTGCCGTTGATGATGCCGATGAAACACAAAACAGCGATCAGGAAAGCGAGGAATCAACAGAAATAGATTCCGTCACTAACGAAACCGATACCAAGCTCCAAGATCTCCTTGAATTCTACGAATACTGGAAACCCAGATATGTGGTAAAGAACGAATACTCCACCGACAAAGACCAGTATTACGTCTGGTACGATATCAATAAGTATAAAGGCAACAATGTTTCCGTTCCCATGACAGTGTCCGAAGCCCACGGCTACGGCATGCTCACAATGGTAATGATGGATAGTTTCGATCCCGAAGCCCATGACATCTTTGATGGTATGGTAAGATACTACAATGCCCACAGAAGCTGTATCGGGCCTCACCTCATGGCATGGATTCAGAGCGATAACGGTTCCGCTCTTATTGACGGGGACGACGGCTCCATGGAATCCAAACCCACCGACTCCGCAACAGACGGTGATATGGATGTGGCATACGCTCTTTTGTGTGCCGATAAGGTATGGGGCAGCGACGGGGAATTCGATTATAAAACAATGGCTGTGGACATGATAAACGATATCATGACCTACGAGATAAGCCCCGAGACCTACCTTCCTCTTCTTGGAGACTGGGCCTACGGACTTGACGCAAGCTCTCGCCATTATAACGGCACCCGTTCTTCAGACTTTTTGATGACCCATTTCCTTTCATATTACAACGCCACTCAGGATGAGCGCTGGATGAAAGTATATGACAATACCTATGCTCTTATAAAGCAGGGTGTGGAGGATTATAAGACCGGTCTCCTTCCCGATTTCTGGCAGTGGAACGACTCCGAGAAAAAATATTATCCCGCAGATGCTTATTTCTTAGAAGATATCTCCGACAGTTACTACGGTTATAACAGTTGCAGAACGCCCTGGAGAATCGGTACCGATTATCTCATTAGCAAAAATGAAACTGCCAAAGAATTTGCCGATGCCATCGACAGCTTTATCTGTGAATCCTGCAATGGAAAACCGGGAAACATCGTGGCAGGCTACAAATTGGACGGTACAAAGGCCAACTTTGAAGACGCTTTATGTTTCACCGTTCCCTTCCTTCTCACCGCAAAATGCGCCGAGAATAAGGAATGGGAGGACGCTCTCTACATGCGTACCATAAAGAGAAGCAGAGACAGCTACTTCGGAGACTGCATTAAAATGATCGTCTTACTTGTTTACAACGATATTTACATGGTCCCCTAATAGTTGGTATTCTCAAAAACTTGCAATAAAAAAGCTGTCCTGCGACAGCTTTTTTATTATCTCAATATGTCATTATTAATATGCTCTGCCCCAGT
>JAILPU010000320.1 GCA_024699395.1 Lachnospiraceae bacterium
GAAGATGTTTGTTTCATCCAATCCCCATATTCGCTACAATCAGACCACCACAGGCATAATGCTTCTTGTTATTGTGGCTCTTTTGCCGGTTACGGGATTCGGAATTTATAACTTTGGCTTAAATGCCCTTATTCTTGTACTTACAAGTGTTGCAGCATGTTTTGCTACCGAATATCTTTTCGGACTTTATTTAAAAAAGAAGACCGTTGACGATCTTTCATGCATCGTAACGGGACTTTTATTGGCACTTAACCTTCCCCCTAAGGCACCCTGGTGGGTTGCGGTTCTTGGCGGAGTATTTGCTATCCTTGTTGTTAAGCTTTTGTTCGGCGGTCTTGGACAGAACTTTATGAATCCTGCTCTTGCGGCAAGATGTTTTCTTCTTATATCTTTCCCCAATATTATGACGGATTTCAACTGTGATGCCTACACCGGAGCAACTCCCCTTGCTCTTTTGAAGAACGGTGAGTTTGACAAGGTAAACGTAATGAACATGGTAACAGGTAAAATCTCCGGTACCATCGGTGAGACCTCAATGATAGCTATTGTTATCGGTGCCTGCATCCTTATTATGTTCGAGGTTATCGATCTTAAAATTCCCGCAAGTTATATTATCAGCTTTATAGTTTTTGTTATTATCTTCGGCGGTCACGGCTTTGAGTGGAGCTACATCTCTGCACATCTTGCCGGCGGCGGACTTATGCTTGGCGCTTTCTTTATGGCAACCGATTATGTTACAAGACCCATCACCTCAAAAGGACAGATTATTTTCGGTATCTTCTTAGGTATTATGACGGGTATCTTCAGAATTTTCGGACCCGGAGCAGAGGGCGTATCCTATGCTATTATCATAGGTAACCTCCTTGTTCCTCTTATTGAAAAAATATCCATGCCCAAGGCATTCGGAGAGAGGAGCGCTGCAAAATGAAAAATAAAGACGATTTGAAAGTAATGTTTAAAGAGGCAGGCATCCTTATTGCCATCACTCTTATTGCAGGTATCCTTTTGGGTTATGTTAATGAGCTCACCAAGGAGCCTATCGCAAAGCAGAAAAAGCTTCAGATTGAGAATGCATGTAAAACAGTTATGGCAGATGCTTCCACTTTTGATGAGAAGGAATATGTCTGCGATGAGGCAACGGCAGCAAAGCTCGGCGAAAACAGAATTAAGAGCGGAAAAGTTTACGAGGCAAAATCAGAATCGGGAGACCTTTTGGGATATGTTATAGAGACCACATCACCCGAAGGTTACGGCGGAGATATTGTACTTTACACCGGTATTGATATGGAAGGCACTGTTAAGGCTGTGTCAATTCTTTCCATTTCAGAGACAGCAGGTCTCGGTATGAACGCAGAGAGCGTTTTGGTACCTCAGTTTAAGGATAAGAATGCCGAGCGCTTTACTTATACCAAAAACGGCGCAACAAGTGACTCTGAGATCGATGCCATAAGCGGTGCTACCATAACCACAAAGGCGTTTACAAATGCCGTTAACGGAGCACTTGATGTGTTTAGAGGATTAACGGGAGGTGAGAGCGTTGAATAAAGCATGTGAAAGACTTATAAACGGACTTGTTAAAGAGAATCCCACCTTCGTTCTGATGCTTGGTATGTGTCCCACTCTTGCGGTTACCACATCCGCCATCAACGGAATGGGAATGGGTCTGACAACTGCGGCTGTTCTTGCAATGTCAAACCTTATCATTTCACTTTTGAGAAAAATAATACCCGACAGGGTAAGAATCCCTGCCTTCATTGTTATAATCGCTTCATTCGTAACAATGGTTCAGCTTCTTTTGGAGGCTTATCTTCCTTCACTTAACGATGCTTTGGGTGTTTACATTCCCCTTATCGTTGTTAACTGTATTATTTTGGGAAGAGCGGAGAGCTATGCTTATTCCAATCCCCCCATCCCTTCACTTTTCGACGGTATCGGTATGGGACTTGGGTTTACTGTTGCTCTTACCATGATCGGTGCTTTGAGAGAGCTTCTCGGTTCCGGTACTTTCTTCAACATGAACATTATGCCTAAGGGATTTGAGCCCATCAGAATTTTTGTAGTGGCTCCCGGTGCATTCTTTGTTCTTGCCGCTTTGTGTGCAGTCCAGAATTACATTAAGATTAAGGGCGAAGCAAAGGGTAAGGATATGAGCAAGATCGGTTCAGGTTGCAGCCATGACTGCATGAACTGCGATATCAAATGTGATTCTGCAAAGGAGGAAAATAAATAATGGATACAGTAAGACAGCTTTTGATAATCCTTATAGGATCCTCCCTTGTAAGTAACGTAGTACTTTGCCAGTTTATGGGTCTTTGTCCTTTCCTTGGTGTTTCAAAGAAGATTAAGACTGCAGCGGGTATGGGTATGGCGGTTATCTTCGTTATAACCCTTGCCAGCACCGTTGCCGGAGTGATTTACAAGTTTATTCTTGTGAGATTCGGACTTGAGTATCTTCAGACCATTGTATTTATTCTGGTTATTGCGGCTCTTGTTCAGTTCGTTGAGATGTTTTTAAAGAAGAGCATTCCTTCACTTTATGAGGCACTTGGTGTATATCTTCCTTTGATTACCACCAACTGTGCGGTTTTGGGTGTTGCCCTTACAAACGTTCAGAAGGAATACGGTATTGTAACCGGTATTGTTAACGGATTTGCAACAGCACTTGGTTTTACCATTGCTATAGTAATTCTTGCCGGACTCAGAGAAAAAATGGAATATAACGATATCCCGGAATCATTTAAAGGAATGCCCATGGTTCTTCTTACTGCAGGACTTATGGCTATTGCATTCTGCGGATTTTCCGGACTTCTTTAGGAGGAAACAATGGACATTAATGGAATGATAGCTGCAGCCGTACTTGTAGGTGCGGTTGGTATATTTGTTGGACTGTTTTTGGGCGTTGCGGGACTCGTATTCAAAGTTAAGGTTGATGAGAGAGAAGAGAAGGTATTAAAGGCTCTTCCCGGAAATAACTGCGGTGGATGCGGATATCCCGGATGTTCAGGTCTTGCGGCTGCCATCGTTAAAGGTGAAGCCGAAGTTGGAACTTGTCCCGTGGGTGGCGACAAGGTTGCCAAGGAAATTGCGGGCATCATGGGCGTTGAAGCCGGTGATTCCCAGAAAATGGTGGCATTTGTTCACTGTCAGGGTGACTGTGACAAGGCCGGTACCGATTATGAATATGTAGGCTCACAGGATTGCCGTATGCTTTCTTTTGTACCCAACGGCGGTCCCAAGACATGTGATAACGGATGTCTTGGATTCGGTTCATGTGTTAAGGCATGTCCCTTTGATGCGATTCACGTAATCAACGGTGTAGCAAAGGTTGATAAAGAAAAATGTAAGGCATGTAAGAAGTGTATCGCTGCATGTCCCAAGAATCTTATTTCCCTTGTGCCTTATTCTTCATGCGAGATAGTAGCCTGCTCTTCAACACAGAAGGGACCCGATACCATGAAGGCATGTTCTGTCGGATGTATCGGATGCGGAATCTGTGCAAGAAACTGCCCTGTTGAAGCCGTTACCGTTACTGACTTCCATGCTGTTATCGACCACGACAAGTGCGTTCAGTGCGGTCTTTGCGCTAAGAACTGTCCCAAGAAGTCGATTATTGAGATGTAATAATAGGAGTTTTTATGCGATTGCCTGATGAACACGATGAAAAATCCATTTTTTCCCCTGCACTTTTGGGTACTCTTTTGGGGGTGATGCTCTTTGTTTTTCTCATCGTCTCAGGTGTGCTTAAGAGTAACTCCCTTAAGGAGAGCAAAGAGGCAAGAAAGACTCCCGTTCCCACCAAACAGGTTGTTATAAAAGACGATCCCGAGATTGAAACCGGATCCTCATTAACTCCCGAGGATCTGGATTTCTGGGATAAGTATCCCGAGGAGAAGGAAAGCGAACCTACCAATGCCATTACGCCTCTTCCCACAGCCACTCCTTTTTTAAACGATCCTACAATTGACGGAAACCACACCCTTGTTATTAACAGGGACGGTTCCGAGGAATGGGTTGTAATCAGCAGATATCTTTTGAAAAATGATTATGAGGATACCAACCTTGTATGCCAGTCCGGGATAATGAAATATTTTGAGGACGGCAAGCAGGTTTCCTTTACCGGTATCGATGTTTCACAGACCAATGATTATATTGATTATGGGAAGGTGAAAAAAGCCGGAGTGGATTTTGTACTTATAAGAGGGGGCTTAAGAGGGTACGGAAGCGGAACTCTTTCTTTTGACGAAGCTTTTTACGACAATGTAAAGGGAGCGGCCGATGCGGGACTTGACGTGGGTGTGTATTTTACATCCAATGCCGTGACTAAAGAGGAAGCGGTTGAGGAAGCTGCGAGTCTCTTAGATATGCTTACGGATATTAAGATAGTTTATCCTGTTATATTTGATATGGGGTTCGTGGATAACGATACTTCCAGAATAGAAGCTCTTTCCAAGGCGGACAAGACCGATGTGGCCCTTGCCTTTCTGGGGATTATGAAAGAATCGGGTTACAAGACATGTATTGCGGGAACGAAAGAGTGGCTTATTAAAGAAATAGATATGTCCAAGCTTTCCGAGCACGATGTCTGGCTTAAAAATGAGGGCGATATTCCCGATTACCCCTACCGTTTTGCCATGTGGCAGTATTCCAAGGAGGGTAAGATAGACGGCGTCAGAGGAAATGTCAATATGGATATAAGCTTCATCAATTACAGGGAGAAATAAGAAGACATAAACGTAACCTGATAATCGCATCACAGACCGATGCCTATGGATTGTTGCATGTGACAGGGGCGGTAAAACGCTGTGTGGTAATTAATACAGACTGATGTCTATGGATTATGGACGGCAACTGATGCGTTTAAAACGCTGTGTGGTAATTAATACAGACTGTGTCTACGGATTATCGACGGCAACTGATGCGTTTAAAACGCTGTGTGGTAATTAATACAGACTGATGTCTACGGATTATCGACGGCAATCGATGCGTTTAAAACAGAGTCTGATATCTTGCACTGAGAATAAATATCTGCGTACTGTCTGGGGGACATATCTTCTAAATAATTGGGACGGTAGTTCTTGTTTATCCCCTTTGATTTAAAAATATCTATCGCCTTGTTGTAGGCGATGGCGGCTTCTTTGGCCGACTCATAATAACCGATCACATAGTTACCCTTTAGGTGGATTTTTGCCACATAAAGGGTATTTCCTTTTTGTGAGGTTATTTTGCTTACGCCCTGATAAATATTGAAAACCTCGATGTTTTCACGGCGAAAATCAGTGGTGTCACCGTTTATAAAGCAATAGTCTTTGTCAATCACTGCCCAGTTTTTGATGCCGTAGCGGTTTGCAATGTTGACCTGCATTCCGTAATCCGCCACGAAATAGTGATTGCCTCTTTTCATAATCTTATGCTTGGAGTAGTAGAAGAGATCCTCCATGTCGAATTTAAGAACTGTATCCTGACTGAGATGGTAATTGAAATAGGAACGCCCCAGAACAATGGGTGTCTGAAAATAAATGCCGGTGTCTCTGAAATTAATGAGGCTTACCCATTTTCCATAGGGGAGGATAGTGTCTTTGTTATATTTTAAAATTGTGCATTTATCATCTTTTAAAACATGGGAGGCTTCCAGGTAGGCGGCATGCGCACTGTTTTCATCATCAAAGCTACCAAGACTTATATGTTTGTTTTTAAATGTGATTCCGGCTCTGTAATAAACAGTGCCGTTTTTTTTGGCGGTTTTGTAGACCCCCGAAAGGTTGTTACTGCCCATGATTATGCACTCCCCTGTGGTTTTAATAAGATTTTAATAGGGTAAAATAAAAAAGTCAACGGTGTCATAAACTATAAACCTTGAGGATTCAATAGATTGACAATAGTAACATAAATGTATAGAATTATAAGTAATTCGCCCGTTAACAAACTGACAATTTAATGAGGAGGAAGATGCGAATGGGTTTTTTTAAGAATTTTATTAAAGTGTGTGGATTATTATCATGTGTGATGTTCTTTTCTGCCGGCGTAAATGCTGCAGAAGACCCTTTTTCTCAGGAATTTATTGAGTCTTTAAAGGCCGAGAAGAAGGCGGTTACCACAATTAAGCTGGACAATGAACCCCTTACGGGTTACAGCGTATACAGATCCAAGAACGGTTATTTTGATGATGCGAATGACTTTATTGAAAAAGCTGAAAAACTTGAAGCGGTGGAAGGTATGGAGGCTACCTTCTATATTGAATGCGGTGATAATTTTGAATCCGGAAGACCTTCAGGGGATTATTACTATTACTGGATAATGGAGGACGGGGAAACCAATTACAAATACTGTCTTGGTGGAAAATATTTTCCCTATTCCGATTTTGAATTCGATTCCGAGTATCCTGTGGCTGACGGTAACTTCTATACCGTTAGCTTTGAAATGGATGAATACCTTTACAGAGCCCCCGATGATATTATTATCAAGGGCGGGGATACTTTCACTACAAGTGATATAAAGATTGCCAATGTTGGTATGAGATATTTTAACGATAATTATTTGTTTGCACCGGGCTATGCTATAGCAAACTGGGTTGATAAAGACGGAAAGGGTTGGGCCGGAGTGGAGGTTACCGAACCTCTTGACTTGTACGCAAAGCTTGTCAATGAACAGGACCTTAGACCCGGGGATTGGGATTTTCAAGAATACAGTCCCTACTGGCAGGCGGAAAAAGCAGTATGTACCACCCAGAAAGAGTTTTTGGATGCATTGGCTGATAAACAAAGGGAGTTTGTCGCTGTTTCCGGTGATGTAACACTTTCCGGTGATGAGTTTTATAATACATTAAAGGACAGCGGTGCGTTTTACAGTGTATGGAATCGTAGTTCAGATCAGAGACCCAGCTGTGATTTCTCAAACGGCGGATATTCTTCATACGATGATTACATTGTTGTTGAAAAGGACGCTACCCTCACCCTTGATTTTGTATATATGGCATTCGGAGTGAATTCCGATGCCCTTGAAGGAACCTGCATTATCGTTCAGGACGGCGGTAAGCTTGAACTTGTTAATAATTCGGAGATCTGTTACGGATTGATTGCGGTTCAGGAGGGCGGTGAAATCGTAATAAGCGATGATTCCAGGTTGTGTGCCAATGCTCTTTTTAATCAGGGTACAATAACGGTTTTGGAGAGAAATCCCTATGAACCCACTTATGAGTATGCCAAAAACAGTCTGCCCCTGGAGTTGAACGGATATTTCTTAAATACCGCGTCGGGAAAGATTTATCAGAATTTCGGAAGATTTACAATCTGGACAGACAATGAATTTGTAAACGAAGGCTGGAACTATACCACATATGGCGATGAGAGACAGGTATGGCTTATTAACAGAGGTCTTATTCAGCTTAGAGGTCATTCCTATATGGAATTTGACGATCATTCCGGCGGAAGCTACCAGTGTGACAGATGTAATCAAAAGCCTTTTGTTAATCACGGAACCATAGATATTGCCAATGAGCGTTCCTATGATTTTCCCGAAGCCATTATTCTTGGTTATTCGGCGTTTAAGAATTATGGAATTGTTGAAATCGTAGCCAAAGGTGAAGCACTTCCTTCCAAGGCTCTTTCCAGCAGAGTTGTGGCAAGAGGCATTCGAATCGATCATTCTATTTTCGATAATTACGGCACGGTTAACATAACAGCGGATACTGCCAGTGTGGGTATCAGCATTGCAATGGAATATTTCGATCCCGGTTATAATGAGCAAAGAGGAGATTATTACAACAAACTGGGCATTGACTACTGGATTAATTCGCAGTTGAACAATTACGAAAACGGCATTATCGATATAAAGACAGGTGCCGACAGCTGGGGAATTTATGATGGCGGAGAAGCTGAGATCAATAATAAGGGCGTTATTAATTTGAGCCGTATCGATAACGATGAACGAAACGGCAATATGTCCATGTATATCGGAACCCAGTATCAGTACGATGGATATGATAATCATCCCTTTATCGTTAACAATGAAGGTACAATAGTTAACGACGGATATATTGCATATAAATATGACAATGCGTTTGTTTGGAACGGAAATGAATGCGAAGGAACGGGAAAGATAGGTAAGATGCCCGAGGATCAAAACAGTGATCCTACTGTAGAGGCCACAGCTACACCTACTCCCACACTTGAGCCCACGGATGAACCTACAGCTACACCTACAGCTACACCTACAGCTACACCTACAGATGAGCCGACTTCGGAGCCCACAAGTGTACCTACGGGAGTGCCCACAGCGGAACCCACAAGTGTACCTACGGGAGTGCCTACAACAGAGCCTACAAGTGTACCTACGGGAGCGCCCACAACAGAGCCTACAAGTGTACCTACGGGAGTGCCCACAACGGAGCCTACAAGTGTACCTACGGGAGCGCCTACAACGGAGCCTACAAGTGTACCTACTGGAGCGCCCACAACGGAGCCTACAAGTGCACCTACGGGAGAGCCCACAACGGAGCCCACAAGTGTACCTACGGGAGCGCCCACAACGGAGCCTACAACAGCGCCCACAGTTGCACCCACCAAGGATCCTTCCGAGAAATCCGATTTTGGAGGATTTATTGAGCGTCTTTACGTTATAGCCCTTGACAGAGATTCCGACGAGGGCGGAAAAGCATACTGGCTCGATAAGGTAGAAAAAGGTGAACTTACCGGAGCGGATTGTGCGTTGGGATTTTTGGTAGTAACCAATGAATTTTCCAACAGAGGACTTTCAGACAGTGATTTCCTTGAAGTATTATATGAGACATTCTTTGGGAGATCTTCCGACGAAGGCGGTAAGACTTACTGGTTATCACAGCTTGAAGGCGGTATGTCCAGAGACAATGTTATAAGGTGCTTCATTGATTCCAAGGAGTGGTGCAATATCTGCGCTTCCTACGGTATTAAGTCAGGTGCTTTGACAGCCAAGGCAACGGTGCCTTCGGAAAATGCTTTGGGATTTGCCACAAGACTTTACACAAAGTGTCTCGGAAGAGAACCTGAAGCCAAGGGACTTGAGTACTGGTCACTTGCCCTTACAAATCTTGAGAAGACAGGATATGAAGCTGCAAGCCAGTTCTTTGGAAGTACGGAATTTAAAGGATTTAATACCGATGACAGAACTTATGTCACAAGACTTTACTACACATTTATGGACAGAGATCCCGACGAAGGCGGTATGACTTACTGGCTTTCAGAACTCGCCGGGGGCGAAAGCAGAGAGCGCGTCCTTGCCAGATTCGCAGGCTGCCCCGAGTTTAAGGCTATTTGCCAGAAATATAATATAAAATGCGGAATCTGATTGATGGTTAAGATGTAAGGATACCGGATTATGGCTGAACAATATAATTGACAGGTTAAAATAAACTCAATGTGGACGAATGA
>JAILPU010000065.1 GCA_024699395.1 Lachnospiraceae bacterium
TATCTCCTCCTCTTTATGTGTTTAACAATAAAAGGAATTAAAACAAGTACTGCTGCTATTCCTGCAAATCCTGCAATCACCAAAGTCAAATGACTCTGTATCCATTTGTAAAATCCGATATATACAATCACCCCCAAAACAATAAGGGCAAACAGCACATCAAGAAGCCCTTTGGGGCGTTTTTCTTTACCTTTACTCATATATGCATAAAATTCCATCCGGCATCCGTTTCCCACGGACTGCACCCACATTTGATTATAGCACAACCAAGTATCACATGATATTGAAAATATAAGATAGCCTGATTATTAGGTCACTTGGGAATTCGGCATTTGACGTCCGGCATTTTGATGTCCGGGCGACCTGATTGTGGAACAATAAAAGATTCCCCTAAAGTGCAGGAGAATCTTTTATTATGCAAACTATGAAGAGAACAACCATTGTCAGATTATCGTCTCTTTATCCTGAATGCCACAATAAGTGCTGCAAGCATTATGCCAAAATAAATGCCGAATTTTTTCAGGTTATCCTTTGTATTGGTAATACTGATTCCCATAGGCATACCGTTAAAAGATTGAGGGCGTCCGCCTCGTCTCACCAGATTCATTTCTTCTCTGTTGTTTATTCCGGGACCGTCGGGAGATTCTTCCTCTTCTTTTACATTGCTTTCCTGTTCCGAATCCTCTTCCTCATAGCTATCCATCTTCGGTTCTGAAGATTTTTGATCCGAGTCGTCAGTTCCCTGTTTTGAAACGCTTTCCTCTTTTTCTTCCATTTTGGGTTCCAAGTCCGTTTTAGTCTTATCAGTGTCTGGTTTTGATTTGCTGAATCCGCCGCCCATGCTGAAGGTGCCCATTACTTTTACATCAATATGGGATGCATCAACAAAGGATGATGAATCCTCTTTCTGACCTTCGTCTGTTGAGGGGATTATTTCGTTAAGCTGTCCCAAAATACTCTCTGCTCTCAGCTTTACGGTCTCTTTTAACGTTTCAGCGGCAACTTCATATTCATCGCCACTGTAAAAGGCTGTGGGGTCTTCTTTTACAAGTTCATCTATTCTGCTTCTGGTTCCCGAATAGAATTCCTCCAAGCGTCCGCCCTCTACATATTCTTCGCACAAAATTCTTAAGTATTCATGATACTTCTCAAGATATTCTTCATTTTCCAATATGGCGTCAAAAAATCTTGTTCCGGCAAAAGGAGTATCGATGGCATCATTCACCATATCTGTTGCGCCTGATGAACCACCGCCCATATTCATTCCCCCAAAGGAAAGATTGTAATCCCAAGGGAAGAAATTAAGCTTGCCGTCATATTCATAGAGATAATAGTTGTGCGCCATGGAGCCCGACAGACTGTCCATATTTACAGAGAAGGTATGTACCGCCATATATTTCAGGACGTTATCGATGTCCAGATAGTCCTCAAGGTTATTACCTTCACTTATGTTCTTAAGTGCTGTCACCACTCTCCTGTGATCGGCCTTTGATGTACCTGTTATCTCGCCGTCCCAAATGGTGCTGTAGCTGTCCAGATCGTCATCGGTATAATTTAGATTGGCTCCGCCACCTCCCATGGAAAATCCGCCGGATTTTTTTCTACTGCTTCCGCTTTTTTCTTTATCCTTGGATTTTTGATTGCCGTCACTTTCACTGTACTGGTTTTCTTCACCGGTCACAGATTTTTTACTATCCGCACCGTTCTCATTCCGGGATTTATCCTCAGAATCCGAATTCTTATCTGTCTCGTTATCACCGTCCGACTTATTTCTTCCTGTCTCATTACCATTGTCAGGCTTATTTCTGCCCGTCATATCGTCGGGATTGAAGTCTCCCATATCGGGCATACTGCCCGGATCGAAATTCTCCATATCCGGCATGTCCCCGGGATTAAAGTCTCCCATACCAGGCATATTGTCAGGGTCGAAGTCTCCCATATCAGGCATGCTACTCGGGTCAAAGTCTCCGTCGAAGGAAGGGCGCTCCTTAGAGTCGGTTCCGGCGTCCCCTGAAGGAGGTGTCATATTTTTGAAACCGCCCGAACTGCTTTTACTCATGGAAGAACTATTGCTTGAGCCTCCGCCCATTTCCATGCTGTCGGGCTTATAAAGTTCTCCGTCCTGTGTTCCGAAATTGCGGAGCATAAAGCTTTGCTCCACAGCTTCCAAAGCAAGGTATACGCCTTTGTACTCACCGTTTAAGCATACCTTTGCGTAATTGTATAAGGATGCTTCTGCCCCCAAATATTGGTACATATCATAAATAACTGCCTCCTTCATATTGGTGGCGTCGGCGTAATTGTTGTTTAGTATAAGCTTGTCCAGACCATAACAGGTCTGTCCGTCCACAAAATGATCAAATTCCAGTTTCAGACTGTAGCGATCTGAATCGGGATCCATAGCGATTGCCGAAAGACTTGTATTTCCTTTAGGTCTTATAGCAACATTTTTGACACTCTTACCGTTTATGACCACATCGCATACATAGTACTCCTCCGTCATGGCATTGGATAACATTTCATCCCAATCTTCTTCGTCCATAATAATATTGATACTCATAACTTCATCGGTATCAAAGAGCTTGGACTCATACTCCATGGTAACTCCCGTGCCACCCAACAGGTTGGTAAGCTTCTCTGAACATGCCACTGTAAGCAAACAGATTGCAACCGCCACAGCCATGACCGCAATTATAATTTTTGATGTATGTTTATTTGCAACCAAGGCTCTGCCTCCTTTTTTATGACATGTATTCTCCGTTAAATGTTACCAGAGTTGCACAGGATACGCCGTTTATCTCATTTATTCTGTTCACAAAGGAAGTTGCTTCATCCTTAACTCTGATCTCCGCAGTGAACTCAACTCCGGAAGCGTTTACTGTCTTGGACTTGATAATATATTTTTCAACAGAATTACCGATGATGTTTACTGCGTTCTCCTCGGATTTTTCATCGGCACAATTTACGATGAGAATGTAAGGGGTATCTTTCATTTTCTGATTTGCAAATATTATAAGAATCACTCCGATGATAACGGAACCGATAACCGCAAGGGGTATCATACCCGCACCGATAACGATACCAGCTGCCAGAGACCAGAACAAAAATACTATCTCCATGGTCTCCTTAATGGCAGTACGGAAACGAACGATTGAAAGAGCACCCACCATACCAAGAGAAAGAACAACATTTGATGTAACCGCCATAATTACCAGGGTCGTCACAAGGGACATACCCACAAGAGTCATTGCAAAACCTGTTGAATACATAATGCCCGTAAAGGTTTTCTTATAAACCACAAATATAAAGAGTCCTATCACAAGTGCAAAGGCCAACCCTATCAGGGTGTCCACCGCCGAAAACTCTGTTACGCTCTCCAAAAAACTTGATTTAAAAATATCTCTGAATGTCATTTATCTTTCCTCCGATTGTTATTATTTTTTATTTTTATAGTTATATTCATCCAAAATTAACGTCTATCAAACTATTCATTAAGTTTTGCATGTCGGTACAAATTTTGATATGTAGCGCTTACCGACATTTGTTTTGGATACATTATGTACTGATGCAGTATTGATTTTATCTACGTTAATTGACGACACATCATAAATTCTTTTCATATCATGTAACTCTACTGATTTAACTCTATCTGCGGTATATGCCGTTACGATATCAATTTTATCCACGTTTCGTGCCACCGCAGTTTTTTCATCTATGATACATGCAATACTAACCGTACCTGCGGCAGGCTCCGTATTTTGAAAAGGACTGCTGCCTCACGGAATTTACCTGTATGATATCTCTGATTATCCCGGGTAAAAATGCGTCATATTTTACCTCAAGTATCATGTCCCCGGGGCCGTCCATAGCATTCACATCAAATACCTGTCCGTCAAGGAAATCCCTTTGATAAATTGTTGTCCTTACACAGGAATCAAAGGTCACCCGCACATTGCCGGGTCTGAAAATATAAGGTTCCCTCACGTATGATACCAGAACTCTGGGTTCAAGTCTTTGATAGCACATCTTTGCGTACAGTTCCCTTACAAGAGGACTTGGATGTTCCTTCATCCAGTCAAGGTCCCTGTTTAAAATCCTGCGGCATTCTTCCTCAGTGATGCGCGCATCATATTTCAGACACAGATTGTCAATCTTCATCTTTTTTTCCAGGGTTATAAATGAAAGATCGTTATTGTAATACCGTATCCGGAATTTTTCTCTTTTGGCCACGCCGTCTATCTTTTCACGCAAAGCTTTATCACAGTAGTTGTCAAAATAAATACTTCGTATCCGATACTTTCCGTCATCCGATGCGTGGGGATCCACAGCCATGATTTTCTTAAGGCGGTACTGCATAGCCATGTAATCGGGATACGATATATCATATTTAAGCTCATGACGAAAGCGCTTTTCCTGTTCCATCTCTTCTCTCCTTATTTTAGTCAGTATAGTTAAAACCTCCGGGATAAATCATTATATCGCTGCGTTGCAAGGTTTAGTTGCTTCGCCCGCTGCCTCTGGCACAGGACTTAGTTGAATCAACTGTTATCCTTGCATCACCAACTTTCGTTGTTAATTCGCTTGCTGACACCGTGCAAGCTTCGTTGATTCGCCCGCTGAATCTGCGTCTCA
>JAILPU010000087.1 GCA_024699395.1 Lachnospiraceae bacterium
AAGTAAGGGCATTGAGAAAAGAGTACGGGGTTGTGCCCGTATTTAAGATGATCGATACCTGTGCCAGCGAGTTTGAGAGCTATGTTCCCTATTTCTATTCTACCTATGAGGATGAGAACGAGTCCGTTGTCTCCGATAAAAAGAAGGTGATAGTACTGGGAGCAGGCCCCATCAGAATAGGTCAGGGTGTGGAGTTTGACTATTCCACCGTTCATGCTGTTAAGACCATTCACGCCCTTGGGTATGAGGCCATTGTTATCAACAATAACCCCGAGACTGTCTCCACCGATTATCAGGCTGCGGATAAGCTTTATTTTGAGCCCCTTACGGTGGAAGATATCATGAACATTATCGATCATGAGAAGCCTTTGGGTGTTATAGCTTCCCTTGGAGGACAGACCGCAGTCAACCTTGCGGAGCCTCTTGCAAAGCAGGGAGTTAATATTATAGGAACAGGTCCCGATGCTATTTTTGCGGCGGAGGACAGAGATGCTTTTGAGAAGGTGATAGTAAGTCTTGGTATCCCTCATCCCACAGGTGTTGCGGTAACCAATATCGAAGAGGGAAAAACCGCGGCAGCTAAAATCGGATATCCTGTTTTGTTAAGACCTTCCTTCGTATTGGGAGGAAGAGCAATGGAAATCGTTGCCAACGAGACCATGCTTGTGAAATATCTTCAGAATGCGGTTGCAGTCGATAAGGACAGACCCGTTCTCGTGGACAAATATATTGTGGGTAAGGAAGTGGAGATCGACGCTGTCTGCGATACCAAGGATGTATATCTTCCCGGCATAATGGAGCTGGTGGAGAGGACGGGAGTTCACTCCGGAGACAGTATAAGCGTATTCCCTCCCTATTCCATCTCCGATAAGGTTAAGGAGACCATTAAGGATTACACAAGAAAACTTGGTATCGGCATCGGAATAAAAGGCCTTTACAATATCCAGTTTATCGTGGATAAGAATGATGACGTCTATGTTATCGAGGTTAATCCCAGAGCTTCCAGAAGTGTTCCTTTCCTTTCTAAATCCGCAGGAGTTCCTCTCGTGGATATAGCCACAAGGGTAATGATGGGAGAGAGCTTAAAAGATCAGGGCTACAGCGACAAAGACTTCATTAAGAAGGATTTCTGGTATGTTAAAGCCCCTGCTTTCTCCTTTGAAAAATTAAGCGGAATGGATGCATACCTTTCACCTGAAATGAAATCCACAGGTGAGGCTATCGGATACGACAAGAGCCTTAACAGAGCTCTTTACAAAGCACTTCAGGCTTCAGGTATCAAGATGAAAGAATACGGAACCGTTATGTTTACTCTGGCGGATGAAGATAAGGAGGAAGCGCTTCCTCTTGTTAAGAGATTCTATGAGCTGGGCTTCAATATCGAGGCTACCATAGGAACGGGTAATTTCCTTCGCGACCACGGAATCCGCACGAGAATCAGAGGAAAGAAGAGCGACGGAAGCGATGAGGTCATCAAGGCTATTTCATCGGGATACGTGAGCTACATTATCAATACAAGAGCCATCCTTTCCGGAGTTCATTACAGCGACGGCGTACAGATAAGAAGCTGTGCCATAGCAAACGGAGTGACAATGTTCACATCTCTTGATACCGTAAGGATACTGCTTGATGTACTGGAGGATATCTCCCCCAGAATTTCTGCGATATAGTTTAAATGTTTCATAATAACGACACATTTAAAATGCGCTAATGGTTTATGAGTACCCCAATACCTAAAATTGAAAGATATCTTCATGTTTGGGGGAAATTGCTGTTGAAGATATATGTAACACGTAAACGGTTTGACAAACCGACAGAAACAGGTTTGCGTTGAACATGCACTAAAAGGATAGAGAAAAAATATGGGTTATACAGTTGAAGATGTAATGAAATACATTGAGGAAGAGGACGTAAAATTTATACGTCTTGCTTTCAGAGATGCATACGGTGTTCAAAAAAATATATCCGTAATGCCGGGTGAAATGCTCAAGGCATTTGAGGAAGGAATTCCCATCAGTGCAAGGCAGATAGCGGGATTTGATGACTGCCCTT
Organism: Lachnospiraceae bacterium; assembly: GCA_024699395.1. Taxonomy (GTDB): domain Bacteria; phylum Bacillota; class Clostridia; order Lachnospirales; family Lachnospiraceae; genus Acetatifactor. Next base: position 2,053 of record JAILPU010000087.1, read on the forward strand.
ACGCTTCGTTGTATTTAAGACCCAATGCGGATACTCTTGCAATTCTTCCCTGGAGAAGTGAAAACGGAACGGTTCTTAGATTTTTCTGTGACATGCTTACTCCCGAGGGTGAGGAATATGATTCCGATACAAGACTTATCCTTAAGAGAGCCGTGGAGCTTGCGAAGAATAAGGGAATAGAATTCAGATTCGGAACAGAGACGGAATTCTATCTTTTTGTTAAGGATGAAAACGGATATCCTACAAAGATCCCCTACGATGAGGCGGGTTACATGGACATTGCTCCCGCCGATAAGTGCGAGAATGTAAGACGTGAGATTTCCCTTACCATAGAGAGAATGGGACTTACTCCCGAGAGAAGCCATCACGAGAGAGGCCCGGGACAGAATGAGATAGATTTCCATTACGGCAAACCTTTAAAGGCTGCGGATCAGATGGTTACCTTTAAGATGGTGGTGAGCACCATAGCCGACAGATACGGACTTGTGGCTGATTTCTCCCCCAGACCTTTGATGGATAAACCGGGAAACGGATACCATATCAATATTTATGCGGCAGACGATAAGGGTAACGACGTTGTGTCCCTTGCGGCAGCAGGCATAATCGATAAGATAAATGAAATGACAATCTTTTTGAATCCCACGGATGCATCTTATTCCAGATTGGGTAACAATACCGCACCCAACAAGATTAACTGGTCCTCCGCGGGAGAAAACGAGCTTATGTATATAGAGAGCTTCAGGGGAAAGACCCGTGTTGAGTTAAGATCTCCCGATGCGGGAAGCAATCCTTATCTTGTATATGCTCTTCTTATTCATGCAGGTCTTTTGGGAATCGAAAAGGGAGAGAAGCTTCCTGATGAAATGCCCGAGAGTGTTGCGATGCTTCCCACTTCAAGAAAGAGTGCCGCAGTACTGGCCAGAGAAAGTGAATTTATCAAAAGTGTTATCCCCGAGGGGATTATAGAGGAATATACTCGTTTTTAAAAGGGGGAAGTGTCTATGCCGAAAACAGAAGACATACGCTATTCCGCCCTTATAGTATCCTCCTCGGAACAATTCACTCTGGCTGTAAAAAAATACCTCAAAGGTTTTATAACCATAGACAGTGTGGGAAGTATTTCCCTTGCCAGACGTTTTTTTCTCGAGAGATACTATGATCTTATTATAGTGAACGCACCCCTTTCGGATGAGCCGGGAGAGGAGTTTGTGCTGGATGCAAGCGACAAATCCAATTCTCTTATTCTGTTTGTGGTGCCGGAGAGCGTCTATAACGGGGTTTGTGACAGAGTCATGTCCTCGGGTGTATATGTGCTGTCAAAGCCTGTTAATTCCAGGATAATGGAGCGCTCCATCCGCTTCCTTATGTCTGTTCGAAAGAAAATCCTGAAAGTAGAGCTTAAGAGCAGAGCCACCGAGGACAAGATGGAAGAACTTCGTATAGTTACCAAAGCCAAATTCTGTCTTGTGGAAAAGAAGAAGATGACGGAGGAGGAAGCTCACCGCTATATAGGAAAGCAGGCTATGAACAGCGGCTTAAGCAGAAAACGTATAGCTGAAAAAATAATAGATGACATGGATGACAGT
>JAILPU010000091.1 GCA_024699395.1 Lachnospiraceae bacterium
TACAAATCCCACAAGCACCGATGTAAACCATACCTGAAGCCACGTTTTAACAAGACGGGAAACCTTAAAGTCAGCCTCTGCCACAAAATAACCGGAGAGAAGCATGTAAAGATTGACTGCCACCACCAGGAAACTTTCAGCGAACCACGCGACATGATCCCTCGCCGTAAAAGTCATTTCCGCCGGGCTTGTGAGAAATTCACCTTTTCCGAGAAAATGAAGGCCCACCACAAACATCATGGACAGCATTCTCAAAAGCTCCATATTAGCCAAACGCTTTTTCATTTGCTCCTCCCAAACTTAATGCACCAAAAAATAACCGTAAGAAACAAAAGTCCCACTATGATAACACAGTAAACCATGAAATTTCCGGCAAAAATATTTCTCAAAATTCCAAAGGAATAAAGCACCCACACTCCCAAAGTCATAAAGAAAAAGGGAAGCGAAAACAAGCCGAAACGCTCTGTAATAAACAAAGTCACGCAAATAACCGCCATATATCCCACAGATTTTGCCCCAAAGCCCTCAAAAGCCGCATATAACAAAACAGTGATAACAGCACTGAATCCCAGGGGAAGATAAACTCTTAATCTGTTGTAGAGATATAAAACAAAGAAAGCAAAACAGGCCGCAGCCTCGGGGAGAATTTTTAAAGATATATCAACAAAGCCTTCTCCACCTTTAATATCGTTCCCAATCAATGCCAGTATGGACAAAAGAGCAAGAGTGGAAATGGCGCATGCCACACCCTCAAGGATTCCCGGGCGGTGAAGCCTTACAAGCTTAAGCCTCTCGATTCCTCTAAAAGTCTCCCATTCGCAAAAAGGAGTTATCAATATTACTCCGGCCAAGGGTGCCAGAATCCCAAGATTCGGGCAAAGTCTGCTAAATCCCCAAGCCGTCACAGATCTTCCGAAATAAAACAGCAAAAACACCAAAATAATCTGTATTACCATTTTGGCATCCGTCACAACGTCATATTCATCCCTGTCATAAAGCTTTGTATCCAGCCCTCTCAACAAGAGCATCATAAGTTCCCTGACGGAATATACTTTATAATCGGCAGATGTTTCCGGATTATTGTCGGTTGTATTTACGCGGGTTGCGTCATCACTGATTGCATTATCGCCGGTTGTATTGTCTCCGGTTACATTGCCATAGGTTTTATCTGCGCCGGATGCATCGCCATTTATTTTATTGCCACTGATTACATTATCCCCTGTCGCATTTACGCCGATTTTATTTATGCCGACTGCATTGGCTCCGGTTGCATTTATGCAGGTTGCACTTGGGTCAGCTTTGTCGCCACCATCACATGCCGGATAACTGCTTTCTGCCCCTCCGTACAGCGGGCATACGCAGGTCATATCCCTGTCTCTTCCGTAAGAAAAAGCATCGGGGTTAACCGACACAATAATTCTTTCCCCCTCAGTCTCGTCCCCGGGATTTGTATCATAAGGAGTCTGTCCGGCAAAAAGCCTCTTAATCTTTGAAGGACATTCTTCCTCACCAAAGGGCATAAGGGAAGCTTTCACCCCCATAATGCGAAGAAACAGTAACATCTTCTTTACCCCGGGATATATTCTCCCAGTCTTAGGATCGTATATAGTTTGACAAGGGTCAAAAAATACATATTTGTCCATTTTAGAAGCTTCTTATCTTATCCTCACCTGTATCGGTGGTATTCTCAATCTCTTTAATCATTACATCATAGGAGTTTCCGGGAGCAATGTTAACAGTTGCCACATCTCCCACTTTTTTGCCTAAAAGTGCTTTCCCCAAGGGAGATTCGTTACTTATAAGGCCCTCTAAGGAGTTACCTCTCACAGTGGTAACTATTTTGTATTTTTCCTCAACGCCCTCATCCATAAAAAGAACAGTGACCGTATTGTTAATTCCCACCACATCGGGAGCCGATTCCTCAGATATCACCTTTGCGGTTTTTATCATTCTCTCAAGGTATCTAATGCGGCTCTCATTCTGATTTTTGAATTTCTTGGCGGCGTGATACTCAAAATTTTCGCTTAAGTCCCCCTGGGCTCTGGTCTCCTTGACCTCCTCAAGGGCTTCTTTTCTCACCACGAGCTTTCTGTATTCAATCTCCTCCTCCATCTTTTTGATGTCGGTAGGGGTGAGTTCATCGTACATTTTAAACCTCCATGCAATAAGCAGCTATGAAAATAAAGCTGACAAGAATCTGCAATATCACAAATCTGAACACCGTTTGGGTATTGGACCAGTTCTTGGTCTTACGGTAATGGTCATGAAGAGGGGTTCTGGTATTTTTCATAATATGAATCTTGAAAAATCTTATAAGAGTTATCTTTATAAGTCCCAGTCCTCCGTCGAGTATAAGGATTAATGCCAAAGGAATGAACATGAAAGGATCCCCCGACTTAAGGGCACTTATACCAATCAAAAGTCCCATGGCTCTGCTTCCCGCATCACCCATCATCAAAATACTGGGGGTTGCATTATACCAAAGATATGCCAGAATAGCGGCACACATCATAAGTGGTATTCCGAAAAAGTCCGCATCTTTCTTCCAAACACAGGCAAGTATATGAAAAGAAAGAAGGCTCACAATGGTAAGACTTCCCGACAAACCGTCAACGCCGTCGGAGCAGTTGGTCACATTTACCGCGCCCCACATAAGTATCACAATAAGTATGGCAAAAACTATCACAGGAATCTTCAGTGTCTGTCCCACAAGATAAAGCTCTATAACAGGGGGATTGTTTCTGAGATATATAAAAGCCACTCCAAGGGAAATAAAGAAATCAAGAAGTCCCTTCTTGTATTCTCCCCAGGAATTGGTGGCGGAATCATCAAGAAATCCCGTAAACATCATGAGCATAATCATAAGAACGTAGCCCACATTTTCCACCGTAAGCTTTGAAAAGAGAATGACGCATACGGAAAAAACCGTAACAAAGATTATTCCCGCTCCACGGGGTTTTCCCTCGCTGAGATTGCCGTTAAAGGCAAATTTCCTTCCTCCGTCTCTGGGAAGTTTGTTCATAAATACCTTTGTGAATACCGCCGTAAAAATAAACGCAAAAAAAACGCCTGCTGTCATCAAAAGATCAGGCTTATCAATTATAAAACCAAACATCTTAAAACCTGTCGCAATACGACCCTTTCCTAATTATCAATACCAAACCATTGTATCACAATCCCACGAAATAAACCACACCTACAATTCCACCCGTACTTCCCTGCCAAGATAGAAGGAATATAGGATTCCCTCTCGTACCTTATTTTTAAACAGACGTTCCAGAGCTTCTTTGTAGTATTCAAGCTGTGTTTTGTAACGTTTAATCAGGATTTCCTCATTGTCCACCACGTCGGTTTTGTAATCCATAAGGACCGTCCTTTGATCTTCCTCAAAAAACGCATCTATTATTCCCTGGATCAGCACTGTCTCTTCGGGGGGAAACTCCCTGTTAACCCTGTCGGCACTAAGCCCCAGTACAAAAGGTTGCTCCCTTTTTAACTTATTTTGAAGGTCTGCTCCCCACATCCTGTATGCCAGATTGGACATGAAAAACTTGGAAAGCTTCCTTACATCCACTGCCTCGTAGCTCTCCTCATCAAGCTTTTTATTCTCCTTCATCGCAAAGGCTTCTTGGGAAATATTCTTAAAGAGTATGTCCTCATCAAGATTTTTACTAAACTCATCAAAATCCCCGGGGTATTCCGTAAATATGTCTTTATAGATTTCTCCAAATCTTGCAATTTCCATAAACCTGTGGTAGGCATTTCCCCTTACCGTTCCGGAAATTTTTCTCTTTTCTTCGGCAAAAGTAGGCACATACTCATCCTCTTTGTTGGTTTCAAATGAATGAGACACCCATTCTCCTTCATCAGCCATAGCCGCCATTTTAAGTTCGGTAACCGTGGTCTTGGCATAGAGATTCAGTGTATTTTTGTGGGGATAAGGCTTGTTAATTCTTGTTTTAATTGCTTTTGCCAGTTCGGTATCGGTAGTTATTTTATCTTGCGAAATTTCAGCTTTTAGCAAGTTTTCTTCCATTTCATTGTCATTTTCCACTAAAGCAAGTTCTTTTGGTGTGACAAATTGTACATTTATAACATGTTTTGATAAAACCGGTTCCATCAATTCCAGAAAACTTCCGGCGTTTACAAACTTTAAATAGCTGCATTTTGAGTCTTCGGCGCCGGCAATCCTCTCACAGAGCTTTTGGGCATCTTTACTCTCTGCAACCATTATGAGTTTTTCCCTTGCACGGGTAAGGGCAACATAAAGAACTCTTAAGTTTTCCGCCATCTCCTCATATCTTATCTTCTTTGATATTCCAAGATATCTGAGATTTTCTTTCCTGAACCTCCTATTGACATCAAAGTACTTCACACCCATGCCAAGCTCGGAATCCATAAGGATATTCCCCTTTGTGTTCGCCATATTGAACTGTTTACCCATATCCGCAACAATGGTTATGGGAAACTCCAATCCCTTTGATTTATGGATTGTCATAACCCTCACAACGTCGTTTGCTTCATCGAGAATATCCGGCTCTCCGTCATCAATATCATATTTATCTATGGCTTCCACATATCTCACAAATTTAAACACGCCAAAGGAGCCGGTCTTCTCAAAGCTTGCGGCTTTAGTCAAAAGCATAAGAACATTTGCCTTCCTTCTGGCTCCGCAGGGCATGGCACTCACCACATCAAGGTAGGAATGATCGTTTATAATCTTTAATATCACATCCCTCACTCCCTTATAGGTAACCATTTCCCTGTAGCCTTCCAAACGCGCCAAAAACGAGCTTATTTTGTGGGTAAGGTCCACATCACCGGTGAAATTTACAAGGTTTTCGTATAAGCTTACACTTTTATCCGCTCCCCTGATTTGACCTATCTCATCCTCATTGAAATTTCCAAAGACAGACCTAAGCACGCCGAAAAGATGTATATCCGACAAGGGATTATCAATAATCCTAAGGTAATTTAGTATATCTCTCACCTCATTTGTGTCAAAATACCCCTTTCCCGTGGCAAATACCAGAGGTATTCCGTACGCTTC
>JAILPU010000186.1 GCA_024699395.1 Lachnospiraceae bacterium
AATCTATTATCTTATACGTCCCATTATTCCAATATATTCTACATTTTTTACTTCATTCATTACATTGTATATATCATCAAATCTTTCATAATTCCTTCATTTTTTATATGCCTTTTGACTGTATCAGTCCGGAATTTGTGCCAATAATTAAGAATTCCGGTGAATTTCCTTCAACACAATTTTGATTCCATTTGAACCCAATACTCCATATAAATCACACTACAAGCTCCTATTCATAACGCAATTATACATAACCATATATCTGCACTGCAAATAAACAAATTATAAAAACGCCTAAAAAAGCGTAAAAAAAGAAGCAGCGGTTAGCTGCTTCTCTCGCATTCGAAAAAGACTCAATTAGAAAAACCATCCAAAATGATGTCCTTTATTATGGCCCTTGCCATGTCCATTGTTGTGGCCAAAAGCATTTCCATTTCCATGTCCGTTTCCGCCAAAGCCGGAGTTATCGGACTCTTCCTCATCGTCTCCTGAACTCATTTCATTAACAATAGGTGTGGGAACAGGGGGATGATAGCAAGCGGTAGACTCTATGGTCAATTCCTCAATATCAGGCTGATTCCATGTTTTCTTCATAATCTTTACATCCGATCCGATTATCTGTTGATTATCGGATTCTTCCTTTCTCCCGGATTCTCCCGAGCAAATCTATTCACAGTACATATCCATGTTGTAAGTGAATGGTATCACACACCGAAATTCCCTACAACATTTCTATCAAAACTGTAACAATTATCTACCTCCTCCGCTACAAATACTCCTGCTTACGACACAAATACGCGATATTCCATGTTGCAGACCTCCATCTACAGCATATGCTTATCTTCTATCTACAGCATATGCTTATCTTCTATCTATAGCATGTGATTATCTTCCATCTATAGCATGTGCTTATCTTCTATCTTGATCTCTCTGTCGCAATATTTTAGGATACTCTTTCTGTGGGTTACCACAATGCAGGTAGGTCTGGGAGAAAGCTTTTTAAGGCCGTCAATCACCATATTTTCCGTATTTTCATCAAGGGCGCTGGTAGCCTCGTCAAGAATAAGTACCGATGCTCTCTTAACAAAAGCTCTTGCGATGGCAATTCTCTGAGCCTGACCTTCGCTGAGGCCGTGTCCTTTCTCTCCGATACTTGTATCAAGGCCCTCGGGAAGACCTTTGACAAAATCATATCCCGCAGAGAGCCTCAAAGCTTCCCAAATATCCTCCTCGGTTGCATTCAAATTTCCCATAAGGATATTTTCCCTTATAGTCCCTGAAAACAAAGTATTTCCCTGGGGCACATAGGCGATAAACTTTCTGGCTCCCGCATTGGAATCCATCTTCTCATTTTTATCGTTGTAAAATGAAACACCCCCGCCGGAAGCATCCATAAAAGACATTATAATCCTAATAAGGGTTGTTTTTCCGATACCGGACTCACCGATAACCGCCACAAACTCTCCCGGTTTTATATTAAGATCCACGTTTTCAAGCACGGTATCGTCACTGTATCCGAAGGTCATATTTTTAATATCGATACCAACACTGTTAGTATCAATGGAAATCTCTTTTTTCTCCTCCACGGGAATATTTTCAAGCTTAATCACTCTGCCGGCACTGGCAAGAATGGATACCACCTTGGATATCTGCTGAGCCAGCCCCATTACAGGAGACTGAACTCTGTTGACAAGAGCAAGGAACACCGACATGGTTCCGAAGGTGATGGTGTTTCTTGATATCAGAAAGGCTCCGTAACTAAATGCCGCAATATAACCGATCTGGAAAGCAACGCTCATAACAGTGGATGTCCAAAGACTCATTCTCGCCTTTTTAAAAACCCACATAAACCGTTCTTTTCTTAAGATTGAAAGCTTATCACTGCAATATTCTTCGTTGGAAAAAGCTTTAACCACCAAAAGATTGGCAAGACTCTCCTGTATAAAGGATCTGTAATTTGCCTCACTTTCCTGAACCTTAACCTGAAGCTTTTTCATTTTGCGCCCCAGTACAAAGGATGCCACAGCCGCCACAGGTGCTACCACAAGTCCAAGAACAGCCAATAATTTGGAATAATAAAACAAGGTAAAAAATACCATCACCAGCTCCACAAAAAGCATTATCATGCCGGGAAGGGTATTTACGATACCGTCCGCAATATTACCGGCGTCAGTTGTCAGCCTGGTCATAAGATCCCCGGTATGATATTTTTTCACATCTATCCATTTTGAAGTGATAATCTTCTCGTAAACCTGTTTTCTTATTCCGAAGGAAAACTTTTCGTTGATAAGAGTGGATATTAACGAGCCTCCCACGGACACTATCTCAAGAACAACCATAAGCAAAATGTACAAAATAATAAATCTTACAAAGCCGGCGCCTTCCATTGCATTGTCGATTATCTTTTTGGATAATGTCACCATATACAATGTAATTGCCGTATATGTAAGATTTATGCACATTAACAGAAATATCCTGCCAAGATACGGTTTTGAGTAGTAAAACAGCCATTTTGCGTATTCATATTGATTCTTTCTGTCAGACCAAAGCGTTTTTATCTTATTCATAATCATTCCCGGATTTTCCCTACTCCCGGATATATTTTCCCCAACCTCTTCCGAATACAACTGTGGTTAATTTTATATGTTCTAAGAGCTATACAAAGATATATCATACAGTCCCAATAATATATTTCAATCCAAATATCATTCATCTATCGTTCCAAACCTTTTTTACAAGTAACCGATATCAATTTGGATTGCTAATATCTTATCGTTTCCTCTCAATATAGTGTCCTTTTTACTCCGCGGAAATAAAATCAAGCTTCAAAAGCTCCGTGAGAAAATTAATAACGCTTTCCAAGCATACATTTTCTTCAACTTCATATTCCGAAAGGAGCCTGTCGGTGATTTCCCCCACAGTTATGGGTTCCCCCAGCATATCCCAAATATCGTTGCCTACGCCCTTTATAAGGAAATACTTGCCGGATTCAAAATCCACCATTACCTTTTCACCTGACAAATCCGTAACATTAAGCTTTTTAGCGAGCTTTACGGTTGTATTTCTGTCCATTTATATCCCTCCGATTTTGTAATCATCATATTCCCGACTCAATACAGATTCTTTTTCCCCGACTCACGAAAATAATTAATCAAATAATATATATCTATCCTGACGTCACGGTTTGGATAGTTGATTCACATACATCAAGACTGTTTAATCTACTCAATAAACCTCGAAAATTTAAGTAAGCTCACAGAGTGAAATCCGTCTTAAATTTACTCACCACCGAATATCCTTCCCCTGTTCCCCCGGTGACGTAATAATCTCCCGCTCTAAGCCATGCATGAGCGGACATTTTACCGTTTT
>JAILPU010000183.1 GCA_024699395.1 Lachnospiraceae bacterium
TATGGTTAAAAATAAGAACGTGCTTCACGAATAAATGAGCATGTGGTTACAAATATGAATCTGCTTCACAAATAGTTGAGTATGTGGTTACAAATATGAATGCGCTTTGTGAGTAGATTGACACGTGGTTAAAAATATGAATGCGCTTTGCGAATAATTGCGTATGTGGCTAAGAATGAGAATCGGATTCATGATTAGTCAATTATGCGGCTATAATAAAAAGGTAGTTCACGAGGAGAGAAGAATATGAGCGAGACTGCACAGGAATTATTTGATATTTTATCCGAAAAGAAGGCTACCATCACCTTCGCCGAATCATGTACGGCGGGACTTCTTAGCGGAAGGTTTGTTGATGTACCCGGCGCCTCCAATGTGTTTTCATTGGGCTTTGTGACCTATTCCGACATGATTAAAAGAAAGATTCTTAAGGTTAAGAAAAGCACTCTTGAAAAGCATACTGCAGTGAGCAAGGAATGCGCCGCTGAGATGGCCAAGAATGCGGCTAAAATCGCAAAGGCGGACGTCGCTGTTTCCGTTACGGGGTATGCCGGAGGAAATGACGCAGACGATCCTCTTAACGGCCTTGTGTATGTGGGGTGTTATGTCTCGGGTCATTTACGGGTTAAAAAATTACTGCTTCAGGGTGACAGAAATGAAGTCAGAAATGAGGCTTGTGACAAGGCTCTGGAGTTTTGCCTTAAACGTGTAAAAAAACATCTTTAGGATTTGGTCCGTGTCAGAAAGCTCTTGGGGCTTCTTGACACGGGTTTTTCTTTCTATTAATATTATTTCATAACATTTCTTTGAGGCTGTTCTGCCGATTTTCCCATTTATGATTTGTGATAATATGATAGTACGTTTTTTGTGTCGGTGACTGTGAGATACTCTAAGCAGTTGCAGACAATAATACACCGTGTAACGATAGCTGTTGATTCAAAACGATATTCAAACCGTATACGGAAATATTAGAGTTCATATTTAGGTGTGATTATATGCATTGAATTAATTGCGAAAATTTTTTCGGTGAATTATTTGGATAAAATTATTAAAAAAACGAAAAAGCTACGATTAAGTCCGAAAAAACGGATCGATAGTCGTGCATATTTGAAAATGTCCTGTGAGTCTCTGCTCAAAAAAATTGTTATGCGCCGTTTGCTTGAGGACGCATGCGTATTTGACCGGGGAAAGAGTTGATTTTTTCGTCTCAAAAGCAGGAGGAAAAGTTTATTTTTAAAAATATTTGACAAAAGCGAACAAATGTTTTATGATACGTATCAAGAACATTTGTTTGCAAAAACAAAAGGAGAGTATTGATGGAAAGAGAAGAAAAGCAGAAAGCACTTGAAGCAGCATTAAGTAAAATAGAAAAGCAGTACGGTAAGGGAACCGTAATGAGATTGGGAGATCCTGCGGCACAGATGAACGTGGATGCTATTCCCACAGGTTCTTTAAGCCTCGATCTTGCACTGGGTATAGGCGGAATTCCCAAGGGAAGAATCGTTGAAATATACGGACCTGAGTCCAGTGGTAAGACAACCGTAACCCTTCACATGATTGCAGAGGTACAGAAGAACGGTGGAATCGCGGGCTTTATTGATGCTGAGCATGCGCTGGATCCCGTTTATGCCAAGAATATAGGTGTTGATATAGACAATCTTTACATCTCTCAGCCCGACGACGGAGAACAGGCCTTGGAGATAGCTGAGACCATGGTGAGATCCGGAGCTGTTGATATCATTGTTGTGGACTCTGTGGCAGCCCTTGTTCCCAAGGCTGAGATCGAGGGGGAGATGGGTGATTCTCATGTGGGACTTCACGCAAGACTTATGAGCCAGGCTTTGAGAAAGCTTACGGCGGTCATAAGTAAGACCAACTGTACAGTTGTATTTATCAACCAGCTCAGAGAGAAAGTGGGCATAATGTTCGGCAATCCAGAGGTTACCACCGGTGGACGTGCTCTTAAATTCTATGCTTCTGTTCGTCTCGATGTAAGAAAGATAGAATCTCTCAAGCAGGGTGGAGATGTGATAGGTAACAGGACGAGAGTCAAGGTTGTTAAGAATAAGGTGGCTCCTCCCTTTAAAGAGGCTGAATTTGATATTATGTTCGGACAGGGTATCTCCATGACGGGAGATGTACTTGATCTTGCAGCTCAGTCCGATATCGTGGTTAAGTCAGGTGCATGGTATGCTTACCAGGGTAATAAAATAGGCCAGGGCAGAGAAAATGCAAAGCAGTATCTTGCTGACAACCCTGCGGTATTTGAGGAGATTGCGGCTAAGGTAAGGGAACATTATCAAATGGATAATGCAGTAGCCGCCTCCGACACAGAGTCCAAGGAGGGAAAGGCTGATTGACGGTTACTTCCGTAACAAAGATCAATAATTCAAGATACAAGATTTGTCTTGATACCGGCACGGTTTTTGCATTATATCCCGGTGAAATCAGGCGATTGGGAATTAAAGAAGGCTCAGATCTAAAGGAAGATACTTACGATAAGATAATGACGGAAATTCTTCCTGTCAGAGCCAAAAGACGTATTCTTAATCTAATTTCCGTTAAGGATTATTCTGTTCAGAAACTAACCGAGAAATTAAAGGAAGGATTATATCCTTCCTTTATTATCGAAGACTCCATTGATTATGTGATTGGTCTGGGCTATGTGGACGATTTGCGTTATGCTTTTAATTTTATTATGGCCAATGCGAATCTTAAGACGGAGTCTGCCATAAGACAGAAGCTTATTTTAAGAGGCATCACATCCCTTACAGTTGATAAGGCCTTTGATGAATGGCGCAATTTGGGGAATGAACAGGATTACGAGGGAATGCTTGAGGATTTACTAAGAAAAAGATCATACAATTCCCAAACCGCAACTGACACGGAAAAACGGCGTAATTACAACTTCCTTATAAGGAAAGGCTTTCCCCACAATATGGTTATGGATCGCATATGTAACTTCAAATGCTGATTTTATCGCACTTTTCCTTTTAATCTTTAAGGCTTTCTTAATTTTTAAAAAGAGCGTTTTACATATGGTGTAATGTATGCTATAATCACTAATTGTGTTGGTATGTGCATTTAGAAGCCTAAGCTTGGTGTGCATATATCGCAAAAGTTGTGAATACGGTGAGAAAATGCAACATTATGAGGATGTTTTGTTTCTTGAACCGGCTTTTATACATAAGCTGTGGGGCGGAGACAAACTTAAAAATGAATTCGGATACAATATAATTAATGATGATAAAGTGGGAGAATGCTGGGGAGTATCGGCCCACCCTCATGGGAAATCCGTTGTTAAAAACGGGATATTGAAGGGAATGGATCTTGGAACATTATGGGACAAGCATCCTGAGATTTTCGGTTATCCTAAGGAAGACAGATTTCCGTTACTTGTTAAGCTGATTGATGCCAAGCAGGATCTTTCCATTCAGGTTCATCCGGATGATGAGTACGCCAAGGCTAACGAGGAAGGCTCTCTTGGAAAGTGCGAATGCTGGTATGTGCTTCAATGCGATAAGAACGCCACTATTTATCTGGGACATAATGCATCTACCAAAGAGCAGATGCAGGAGATGATCAAGAATTGCGAATGGGATAAATTCCTTAAAGAAGTGCCTATTAAGGAAGGGGATTTTATCCAGATTGAGCCCGGAACTCTTCATTCCATCAAAAAGGGTACCGTTCTTTTGGAAATCCAGCAGAACAGCGACATCACATACAGAGTATATGACTTTGACAGGAAGATAAACGGTAAGGCCAGAAAGCTCCATATAAAGCAGTGTATGGATGTTTTAAATGTCCCTTCCAAGGATCCCGAGGATTTCATTATCCATGCCGCAGATCTTCCGGATAATCAGGTTAATTGTCTGTACAGCTGCAGATATTATACCATTTATAAGATTGAGGTCAGAGACAGGATGACTCTTGCTACCGATGCTCCTTACCTTATTATGTCGGTTATAACAGGCTTCGGCAAGATTAACGGCTATGATGTTAAGCAGGGTGATCACATGATTATTCCCAACGGTGTCAACGAACTTGAACTTGAAGGCAATTTTGATGTCATAACCACAAGAATTTAAATTTTACCCCGTGAGTTTATCACGGGGTTTTCATTTATTACATAGAAATTTATTCTGCAAGAAAATCATTCTGCAACTTCCTATGCAATAAAAAAACGTTTCGCCATAGATGTGCACTCGCGCATAATAAAATTGTTGCTTACTGCAACCCAGAGAGTTGTTCGAATGCCACAAAGTGCAAATCTTTATTATTTTGTTGCTTTGCGTTTCATATTTCGGTAATATCGGAATATGGGTAATTATTTTGCCTTGATATTCATGTTTAAATTTTATCAAATGTATCGCAATATTTGGTTCTTATGTGGGTTTACGTTACGTTATATGGATAAGATGCATTTATCAAACTCGGTGGATTACATGAATTCTCATGGAAACGACGTAATTTAGATGAATTCTTATGAGTTTATTATTAATTCCATGGAAACGACTTAATGTTAATGAATTCATATGTGGTTATTACAACTTGCGTGGAATCGAATAATGCGAATGAATAATATTGACTATGGAAGTGTTAAAACAGCAGACGGAGGAAGTTTATGAAGATCGATAAGGTTTTTCTTGATATGGACGGCGTGTTGGCGGATTTTGACAGAGGTGTGAGAGAACAGTGTCATCTTCCCGTTTATAAACAGGGGGAAGCTACGAAAGAGCAGAATGATGAAATGTATGCTGAAATCAGAAAACTCGAACATTTCTACGGA
>JAILPU010000270.1 GCA_024699395.1 Lachnospiraceae bacterium
GAACGGTTAGAATTGGGACGATATCGGAAACAAAATGGACAGTTAGATTTAGGACAGTATAGGGAATAAACGAAACGGTGAGAATACAGACAGGTGGAATGGTTGGACGCGTTTTAGAATAATATTAGAAACGGGTGGAACAAAAACAGATGAATACGATTAATATTCTGGACAGCAACACAATCGATAAAATTGCCGCCGGCGAGGTGGTGGAGCGCCCCGCAAGCATTGTTAAAGAGCTTGTGGAAAATGCCATGGACGCCGGTTCAAGCGCCGTTACGGTGGAAATTAAGGGCGGCGGCATCGAGCTTATAAGAGTTACGGACAACGGTTCCGGTATCGATAAGGATCAGATTAAAAAGGCATTTCTAAGGCATGCCACCAGTAAGATTGTTACTGCCATTGACCTGGAAAGCATAAGGTCTCTGGGGTTCAGAGGGGAAGCTCTTTCCAGTATCAGCGCCGTTTCCAAAACCGAAGTCATCACCAAAACCAAAGAATCCCTTACGGGAAACAGATATATGATCGAGGGCAGTAAAGAAGTATACTTTGATGAGGTGGGTGCCCCCGAAGGAACCACCTTTGTGGTGAAGGATCTTTTTTACAATACTCCCGCCAGAAGAAAGTTCTTAAAATCCGCTTCCACGGAGGCGGGATATATTTCTGATCTTATGGAACACCTTGCTCTTTCAAGACCTGATATTTCTTTTAAATACGTGGTTAACGGCTCTCTTAAGTTTATTACCAAGGGAGACAACGATCTCTTCGGAGTTATTTACAGGCTTTACGGTAAAGAGATTGCGTCTTCCATGACGAGTGTTGCCAAAAGCCAAAACGGTATTGAAATCGTGGGATTTTTGGGTAAACCCGAAATCGTAAGAAGTAACCGTTCCTACGAAATCTGTTTTATCAACAACCGTTTTGTTAAATGTGATATGGTATCAAAGGCCATAGAAGAGGGGTACAGAGAGTATCTTATGCAGCACAAATTTCCTTTCTGCGTGCTGAATATCATGGTGGATCCCGGCTTCGTGGATGTTAACGTTCATCCTGCCAAGCTGGATGTGAGATTTTCAGATGAGCCTTTATTTTTCTCCACAGTTTCCGGGCTCATCAAGGAAAAGATGCACGAGAAGGAACTTATTCCCGAGGCAGTGCTTACGGATGATGAAGATACTTCGGCTATGCCTGCTGTAAAGAAGGCACCCGAACCCTTTGAGCTTAACAGACTTAGTTCGGAAATCAATGAAGATATAGACTACAAAGATATAAAGAATGCCAAGGCGTTCCAATCCGCCTCTCAAAGAATTTCTGAGCTTCTGAATCGCTCCAAACCGGTTGCGGGTACGATAGCGACAAACCAAACTGATGCACGGGTTACACAATCATCCGGTGCAAACGGTGCAGGAAATGCACAAATATCTGATGCATCCGGTACATCCGGTACATCCGGTACATCCAATACACAAACTCCCGGTGCATCAGGTACGTCTGACATTCATACTTCGAATCCATCAAATGTACCCGGTGCAAATGTTGCCGGTACGTCCGATACAAATACGTTAAATACATGGTTTGCGTCCACTCAAAATAATACATCTGAAACTTCTGTGGACGATGATATATTTTTCTTTGAGGATGAAGATGATGTTGTAAATAATGGCAACTCAAATTCTGACAATGTAAAGGTTGATGCTTCTCTCGTTGAAGCGGGGCGTGTTGATGCGGGGACTGATAGTAACGGGCGTGGTGATGCGTGGGATGATGGTAACGGGCGTGTTGATGAGAGCAATAATGGCACCAATCGTAACGAATCACTGTCCGATTATGATAACACCAATCATAGTGGCGTAAATCACGATATATTGCCCAATAAGGCTCGCCAAATATCCGGTGCGGATAATAGTAAAACCGCCGGTGAGAGCGCTGCAGACGCAAAAGTATTCGACAGACCCAAAGTCATTAAAGACCCCAAGCAGTATGATTTCTTTGAAGATAAAATTATCAGTACCGACAATATTAAGAAGATTGAAGTTATAGGTCAGATTTTTGACACCTATATAATTTTTAAATACGAGGATAAGGTGATCCTTATGGATCAGCATGCGGCTCATGAGAAGGTTAACTACGAGAATTTCATGAACCATTATCGTAACAAAGAGATAGTGACCCAGGGAATAATTCCTCCAAAGGTGCTGGCTCTTACGGGAGCGGAGAAGGCGGTTCTTTCACAGTATATTGAAGTCTTTAGGAATCTTGGCTTTGATATTGAGGAATTTGGGGGAAACGAATTTGTATTAAGGGGCGTCCCTGTTGATCTCTACGGCTTAAGCGAAGAACAGCTTTTCTTATCTGTTCTTGATGAATTGACCGAAATGGGTAACAGAGGTTCTCTAAGAGCCATCGAAGAAAAGATAGCCTCCATGTCCTGTAAGGCCGCCATCAAAGGCAATCAGAAAATCGGCACTGCGGAGATGGAAGGCCTTATAAGACAGTTAATGGATCTTGAGAATCCCTACAACTGTCCCCACGGAAGACCCACCATGGTTATTGTCACCAGAGAAGAGCTGGATAAAAGGTTTAAAAGAATAGTATGACAGACGCAAAATCAAAAATTCCCGTTATAGTTCTCACAGGCCCCACGGGAGTGGGTAAAACAGCCCTTTCCATTAAGCTTGCAAAGGAACTTGACGGGGAGATTATAAGCGCCGATTCCGTTCAGGTCTACAGAGGGCTTGATATCGGTTCGGCCAAGATAAAAGAATCGGAAAAAGAAGGCATACCTCATCATCTTATTGACATATGCGATGCCGACGAAGAGTTTAATGTTTTTAAATTTAAAACACTCTGCGACGAGGCAATTAAAGATATTTATGAGAGAGGACATTACCCCATAATATGCGGAGGTACCGGCTTTTATATTCAAAGTGTTTTAAGGGATGTGGACTTTAAAGCCGATGATTCCGCAGGTGTTGTAAGGAAAAAGTACGAAGATCTCTACGAAGAAAAGGGGACTGATTATCTCTATGATCTTTTAATTCAAAAAGATCCCGAGGCTGCTACATACATTCACAAAAACAATGTGAAAAGAGTTATAAGGGCTTTAGAATATTTTGAACTTAACAATGCTCCCATTTCCCAACATAACGAGGAACAGAGAGATAAAGAAAACGTCTACGACTCCCTTTATTTTGTCTTAACGGACGAAAGAAGCACTCTCTATGACAACATCAATAAGAGAGTGGACAAAATGGTGGAAGAGGGCCTTATGGATGAAGTTAAAAGGCTTATGGCCATGAAGGTTCCAAGGAGCGCCACCTCCATGCAGGCTTTGGGCTACAAGGAAATCTACGATGCTTTTCTTGAGAATACCGATATGGGTGAAGCCATTGAAAAGATTAAATTAAACACCCGTCATTTTGCCAAGAGACAGCTTACCTGGTTTCGACGTGAAAAAGATGTGATTATGATTGATAAAAGTGAATTTGATCACGATGAAGATAAAATGCTTCAATTTATCCTTAAGTATGTAAAAGGTTATTAAGAATTTTTTAAACCCCGTATTTTGATATACACATTATTTTTTTTGTGATAATATATACTTTGTCGAAGAAGGCGGAAAGGAAAAGAATGAAATCAAATCTTTTACCTCAGGACCTTCCTTATGAAAAGTTTATCACAATGGGACCGGAGGCCCTGACAGACTCGGAGCTTTTGGCCATCATCATCCAGTCCGGAACCCGAACCCAAAACGCGGTGGAGGTTGCCGGAAATGTACTTAAGCTTTCAAGATATCCCAAAGAGGGATTATTGGGGCTTTACGAGCTTGGTATCGACGAGCTTGTGGAAGTTGAAGGGATCGGAAAGGTTAAAGCTATCAAGCTTAAAACCGTTGCCGAATTATCAAAAAGACTGTCCAAACAGAAGGCAGGCTTAAATTTGAAATTTAACGATCCCGTTACTGTAGCTGAATATTTTATGGAATCCATGAGGCACCGGAATAACGAGTGTCTCATTATGGTGTGCCTTGATTCAAAAGGGCTTATGCTTTCGGAGACTGTTATTTCCCAGGGAACAGTGAATAAATCGTTGATTTCGGGAAGAGAGGTGTTCCTGGAAGCCCTTAATCAGAAAGCCGTAAGCTTTATACTGGTGCACAACCATCCCAGTGGGGATCCCACCCCCAGCAGATCGGATATTGCTTTTACCAACGATATTCTTGAGATGGGGTACAGACTGGGAATCGTCCTTCTGGATCACATTATTATCGGGGACAACAAATATTACAGTTTCACTGAGATGGGACATTTCGACAATCAGACTTGAAGGGAGAATTATTGTTTTGAGTAACAACATCTTTGGTATCGATTTAGGCACAAGCAACATCAAAATTTATTCCAAGCTTGACGATCAGATTTTTATCGAAAAAAACATGATCGCCATCGAGAATAAGAAGAGGGTATTTGCTTACGGAAATTCCGCTTATGAAATGTACGAGAAGGCACCTTCCAATATTGCCATCTCTTATCCCCTTAACAGCGGAGTTATTGCGGATATTAAAAATATGGAGACCCTTATCGGCCTCTTTATTAAAGATATTATGAAGACCAACAACAAGCCTTCGGACTTTTATGTTGCGGTTCCCACCGATGTTACCGAAGTTGAGAAAAAGGCTTTTTACGATCTTATCAAGGAAAGCGGAGTTAAAGCAAAGAAGATCATGGTTGTGGAAAAGGCGGTTGCCGACGGCCTCGGCCTTGATATTGACGTTAAGACCGCCCAGGGTGTCCTTGTGGTCAACGTGGGCTATGACACAACGGAAATTTCCATTCTTTCCCTTGGAGGAATTGTATTAAGCCACCTTATAAAGACGGGAGGCTATAAGTTTGACGAAGCCATCCGTAACGCTGTGAGATGGGAGTACAATCTTCTTATCGGTCAGAAAACTGCGGAGCAGGTTAAGATTAACTTGAGTGACCTTATTAAAAACAATGAGAGCGCTCTTGTTTACGGAAGAGATATCGTGGGTGGTCTTCCCGTGGAGAGACAGATTCCCACTGAACTTGTTAATAAAGCTCTTAAGGAGCATTTTGATCTTATTATAGACAATATCAAATCCATCCTTGAGAGAACTCCTCCGGAACTTGCTGCTGAT